>JBBRRM010000282.1:0-4472 GCA_038275915.1 Nitrospirales bacterium | reverse complement strand
GCTTTATGATAAACGGTCGGAATGTCGGCGAACGGGGAGTAGACCAGGTCAAACACGTTCCAATCCATGTGGGCCGACTCTTCAGCTAGCCGACACTGTCCCACGGTGGTGGTGTGGTAGCCGAGCCTGCCGCGCGTGAGCGCGCCGGCTTTGATGAGTATCGAGACGTGGCGATAGAGGGTGCCTCTGGCAATCTCACCCGTTAGGCCGGCCAGTTCCGTCGGACCCTGGGCGCAATATTGAAGGATGAGGCGATCAATGCGTCGTTGTCGAAACGGGCCCGGCCCTCCCTTGCGCCGCGGCTTGGCGTGCTTCATGACCGCATGCGGGGAGGGCACCAGGAGTGAGGGTGGGCGTAGGGGACTGGGAGCCGGCAGGGGAGGACTCTCTGAAGGGGAACGCAGTGGGACCGTGGTCAAAGCCAGAGCAGGAATAGAGGCAGGCGTTTCCTGTCCGGCGACGGGGGTGAACTCTTGCGTTTGTTCGAGATCTGGCATAACAATGGATCTCCCTTGTGTCAGGCGCTCATGTCGCACCGCGCCAATGGTTATGAATCGTCTGCTTGATCAATACCAGGGAATCGGGAGACACGCTATGCAGTTTAGTGGGCATCCACCAGAGGACCCCGGAGCCGCCCTCCTCTCGGAGGACAAATGGAAGTACGCCTCGACAGACTTGCGCCATGTCGAACGGGTGAAGCAGGTGCTCGGGGCCTATGACCTTGATGGGGTAGTGGACAAGTCATTCATTCTGGCCGTGATTGATGGCCACGGCCTTTTTCATCAGCCAATCCCGGCACCCAAACAGCTGAGCAAAGATATTCGACGGGCGGCCAAGGTGGCGGTCAATCGGTTGCAGCGACGGGTGAGGCGGATCCGGGCAGGCCAGGAGGAGGCCCGTGATGCACGAGAACAGAGGCTCGCCGACGAATGGCCCAGGTTAGGCCCGGCGGCCCTGAAGGTCGAGGTTGAGAAAGTCCGCTGTGCCACCTATCAGACGATGCGCGGGGGGCGCATCGTGCCAGTAGGACCATATGCCAATCGACGGCCCGAGGTGGAACTGACTCACGCGCTGTTGATGATCGATTACCATCTCACGAATTCGCTCAAGCATGCGCATCGGTCTCCGGCGCAACGGATGGCGTGTCTCACGAGTCTCGTCATCGCCATTCAGGACCTCCGCGAGGAGCCCAGCTTCGTGGCGGCCCGCGTACGAGACCGCCTACGAAAAGCCAAGAAGAACGAATCGATTCAAATTTGGAGAGATGAGTATCTGGGCATGCTGAGCGCCTTTGTCGTGACAGAGGACATGGAGCACATGAGTGAACGTCAACAGCAGTTTGCCGAGATGCAGAACATCTTCTATGCACCCCCGCATGATGAATCTTCTCAGGAAGAGGCGGCCGCTCGGCTTGGGCCTTCCTTCCGCGTATCGTAAATGATCAAGCACGCCTTCTTCCTAGTTATCCCCTTCTTGTCTTAAAGCACGGCCGGTTGGCACTGGATGGTCCCATGTCTGTCTATGAAATGGGATTCTGCTGGGACTGATTGTGGGACAATGGGAAATGGACGGCCCTGTCCAAGAGATACATGACGCGTGTCAGTGAATGATGGGTGGTTCGTATTCCAGTCAAGGGTTGTAGAGTCTATCGATGCTGATGCGCAGTTTTGGCACCATCATCCACCGTGTTGTGATGAACCAGCTTCCGCAAACGAGAGAGAAACAATGCATTACTTATGAACGCAACTGGGTGTTCATTTCATCTTGGGCGAATAAGGCAGCTTGTTACACAGTCGGTAAGATCGAGGACTGGGGTCGCAGCCTACTTTATTGGAAACAGTGGTGGGCCGTGTAGGGAGCGATCCTACAGCCCGCTGATTAAGAGTTCAGACCTGCCCCAACCTGAGCCGACCCAGGACGAGCTATCCGCAGGAAAAACTGAGGAACCGGAGAAATCATCGTCATGAGGGGTTGCGCTGGGATGGGCTGTTCCGGTAGCAGCGTGGTAGCACACCGACGATCTCCTGATACCAGGGCCCTCGCCTTCAAAGGGCGATCAATCCCGATAGCGATCGGATGCGATTGAGTGCGACGGAGTGTGACGATCTCATTGAAACGTGAGGAGTTGTGCCTTCGCGAGTATGATGGAGTGAGATTGCGTTGGACCCTGGATCGGGAGCAAAACCGGGAGTCAAAACTATTTGAAGGAGGCTGCCATAGGAACATTCTCTCCTCCTCTTTGCTGCTATCACTGCCTGCCAGACCGTCTTAAAAGCCATGAGAGGGTTTTGTGGACAGCGACAGGGGGAACGGACTCTCCTTGGAGCTTCCTGCTCTCCTGCCCCTGTCATACCTCTGCCGATAGCCCATAACCGTTCCCCCAGTCAGCTCGTGCGCCTTGCTTCGCACCCCTCCTAGAAATGGGCATTTCTGGAAGGTTCCCATGTCCTTCACGATCCGTAGACCCCTAGCTGAGCAGGGGGAAGCAGCGGCTCAGCCCTCCATCGGTCTGTTAGATATATGCAAGGGCTTGCGGGGTGTGGATAGGCGGCGGTAGGCTATGATCACGGACTGAATGAGTGAAGGGAGGAATTACATGGTTTCAGTCAAATCGTTCATGGTTCCGAGTGAGAAGTTTATTACGGTTGAGCGGGACACGGATGCACAGACGGCAGCGCGAATCATGCGGGATCGCTACATCGTCAGCCTACTCGTCACGAACGAGAAGAAGATTGTCGGTATCCTCACGGATACTGATATGGTCCGACGCTTGGTGGCGACGGGTGCCGAGACCGCCAAGACAACGGTTGAACAGATTATGTCGGCTCCGATTATCACGATCGAGGAGGGGAAGACCCTCTTGGATGCCAACGATCTCATGGCGCAAAAGCACCTCCGCCATCTTGGCGTCACGCGAGACGGCAAATTGGTCGGCCTGATTTCTGTGCGCGACCTCGTGGGGTTCTTGACGAATCTCCCGAGGAAGTAATTCGATGGCCTCCCCGGGCAATAAAAACGCGCGGCACCTTTCGGTGCTTCCGTCCTACGCGTATCTGCAGCATCCTGACTCGACCAGCCTCCAGCATAGTGAGTACTGGGAAAACACCCAACAGGTAGAAGGCAGCGGTTAGCTGGGCTGCGTGAGCCCTTTACTTGAACCGTCCCTTCTTACATAACCGTTCCACAGCTGTTTAGGGTCCCTATGCCCCAGGAAGATGATAGCCGCCCGACAAACATAGTCTGCCGGCACGCTTGGGTGATCCTGAGGACCGTTGATTGTCCTATTCCCCCCATTATAGCGTGGCTCTAAACGCGCTGGACGAATAGCCCCGCTGAGCGTCAATAATCTGAGTGCATTTCGCTTTTGCTGGAGTAGTTCCCGACGCATGGTCCATCGTGACATCGCTTACACCTCCGTTAGTCTTACCTTAGGCATTGCGGGATGTCGCCTCAATCCCTCTGAAGGGGCAGAACAGAGTCAGTTCATCCTCGAAGGTCGCTTCGACTCTACAGTTGACACCAATAAACGGCTGCACAGAGGTCGTTTCACGACTTCTACGTGTATGGGTCCCGTATTCCGTGGGTTTATGGCGTCTCCTACAGATTCCCGGTCCTCCTGCTCATGACGGCCCCATCGTCGCATCACAAGTCATACATGGCCAGGATAAATGCTGAATTTACAGAAGAGGAGAGGAAATGCCAAACGCGAGAAGCTGGATGAGTGAGAAGCCGACGAAGGGAGGATGTATTGGTACCGGTATGTGAACAGTGTGCAAGTCGTGCGTCTCAATGAGAAATCAGCGGTGAATCTACCCTGGCTTCAACCCCTTCCCTCTTTTTGACTGTAGGGGTTTTTGGTTTTGATCCAGGGCGACGATCGGGTCCGCGCCGAATCGTAAGGGCTATCAGCTCGGATGGATAAGAATCTTCAAATATGGGGGCGACCAGATTGGCCCGGGCAGGTCACGTTGGAATGATCTCAATCAAATACCATCGGTGGCTGAGGTACGTCCCACGTGAGTTCTGTTGGAAGTTTCATTTTCCGACTTTTTCGATTTCTACCAGGACCAACAAAACGTTCTTCAGCTGTCGTTTGACGGTAAGCATTTTCAAAATCTCTTTGATGAAGTCGGTAAGTTCCTTCTTCGTAACCTCAGCTTTGGTCTGAGCGGAAACATTGATGCTGAGAATTGCCTTTCTACGGATAGCGCTCTCTTCGGTCGGAGATAACTTCATAGGTTTCTCTTCCTGTCATTTAGCGAAGAAATGAGTCCGAACAGACGGTCTTGGCTCTCCTCGTAATGACGTCGAAGGAGGGGCATCTCGACATTTCGGGTGATATCGAGGTTACGGATGATGGATTGACGAATAAACGCCGACTTCGACACTTGAATTTCCTCAATGACACTTTCGATCTCGTCATTCAGATAGTTTGATAGATGTATAAGAAATGGCTTGGTAGGTGTTCGCAT
>JBBRRM010000281.1:0-4476 GCA_038275915.1 Nitrospirales bacterium | reverse complement strand
GATATCGCAGAAAAGATTCGGACCTTCCTCAAGGAGGAACGGCAATCGTGCGGACTCAGTGTCCTCTATACGTCGCATAACATGCGCGAGATGGAAGAGATGTCGGATCGGATCATTTTCCTCCAGCGGGGAAAGATTGTGGCGGAGGGGACGGCGAAGGAGATTGTGGCGCGGTTTGGGCAAGCGGATTTGGAAGAAGTGTTTGTGAAGTTGGCGCGGGAGAAGTGAGAGAGCGGGCTGGCAGGGCCATTCCCTGTGCTCGCAGACCGCGCACACTCAATCTGTAGACGGTCGATGCGCGCAGTGGGGAACATCCCTGCCAACCCACGATTTGCGCCAAATTTATTGGAGTGGAGATGGGGAAGAAGATGAAATGAAAGTCCATCGAATCTATGCGTTGGTGGCGAGGCATCTGTACCTCTACCGACGCAGCTTGCCGCGTATTATGGAAATCTTCTATTGGCCGTTTCTGGACCTTGTCATCTGGGGGTTCATCACGGTGTATCTCATGAAATTCCAAGGTCAGATCTCGGGGGCGGTGACGTTCTTTTTGGGGGCGTTGATCCTGTGGGATATTCTGTTCCGGGCTCAGCAGGGAATTACGATTTCATTCCTGGAGGAGATTTGGGCGAGAAACCTCATGAACTTGTTTGCCAGTCCCCTCAAGCCAAGCGAATTCCTCGCCGCCACGATGGTGATGAGCGTCTTCAAGGTGACTGCGGTCTCTCTGGTGATGGTCGTCTGCGCAGGTCTATTTTACTCCTATAACATCTTTGTGATCGGGATGTGGCTGGTGCCGTTCGCCTTGAATCTCGTGATGACGGGATGGAGTATCGGGGTCCTGACTACGGCCCTCATCATGCGATTCGGCCAGCAAGCGGAAGTGCTGGCGTGGAGCATGGTGTTTCTGTTCCAGCCCATCTCCTGTGTGTTTTACCCCATGGACGTACTCCCCGGGTGGTTGCAGGCCATTGCCTGGATGAACCCTGCTGCCCATGTATTTGAAGGGATGCGCGCCGTGCTCAACGCCTCCGCCGAGCCGATTGCCCATCTTGTGTGGGCGACCGGTCTCAATCTGTTGTTTTTCAGCATGGTCATAGTCGCCTTCCACTGGATGTTCGAGCTTTGTCGGGAACTGGGGTTGCTCGTGCGCATCGGGGAGTGAGTGGCTCTGAACAATGCGAGAACGACAATGGCGAACTTTGACCATCCAAAAAGGAGTTGGATTGCCATTTTCAAGAGGCCTGTGATAGCCTACGATTGCCTTATCGCAGGGGCCTGGCGGTAAGGTGGAACGAGACATACAGGTCTGCAGCATCGATGTTGCCTTGCCCGAGAATTTCGTTGGAAGCCAGACCTAAGTCGCCGCATTTCTCGCGTCTTCGGCCCGCTCCTTCCCCCGTCCTCGAGTACAAGACAATATCATTATACTCAAAGGAGGAACCCCAATGGGTTCGAAGATTTATGTCGGTGGGTTGCCTTACTCGGCGACTGAGCAGGAGTTAAGCGATCTGTTCGGGCGACATGGCGCCGTCGCTTCAGCGCGGATCATTACGGACAAGTTCACGGGCCAGTCACGCGGCTTCGGCTTCGTCGAAATGTCTTCGGACTCGGAAGCGCAGGCGGCCATTACCGCCCTCAATGGTGCGGAAATGGGTGGTCGGACCTTAACCGTCAATGAAGCACGTCCTCAGGAGCCTCGCACTGGCGGTGGCGGTGGTGGATTTGGTGGGGGCGGGGGTGGTCGTAGCGGGAGCGGTGGCGGCGGCGGCGGTAAGCGCGATCGCTGGTAATTCTCAATCGCAAATGTGGACTGGGGCTGCCATTGTCACGATGGCAGCCCCTTTTTTTGCGGCGAATCTGACGCATCAAAAAAGTTCACTGTCCTGGTAACTGGAGGCGATGATTCAAAAGCGTATCTCCAAACGATGTCATACTCGGCGGATTCCCGTTTATGTTGAAATGACTGCTGGTGTCGCTGTGAACGTGTAAACGTTGTTATGAAGCGTTTATGCCACTTCTGATCGTTCCTTCAAGCTCATGAGCCGCGTCTTGTCGAGTGCCACAAACACCGACTTCTCTTGAGACACCATCACTGCGCCGGGTGCCTGTCCTTTGGCTTTCTTAACCCACTTCCGGCGCGTGTAGATGATGTCGCCCTTTCCGCTTTTCTTGAGATCGCTGTACAGCAGAGCCAAGGTCGCCGCATCGCGTAAGGTTTCCGGGGGCACGTCGGCTCCTTTCTCAAGGCGTACTACCACATGTGAACCGGGAGTACCCCGCGCATGGAGCCATAGATCGTCGCTCTTCGCGACCCCAAACGTCAGCTCGTCGTTTTCGCGCGCGTTTCTTCCTACATATATTGCCAACCCGTCTGATGAGGTGAAGCGACGGAATGGACCAGAATGCTGTTGCTGACGGCCCTTTCCGCCCCCTGTCCGCGAGACGGTTCGAGCACTCATAGGGGATTTGTCGGGCGGCTGCCAGGTTCCCTGCTCGATGGCGGTCAGTTCTCGCTGTTGAGTCTCCATTTCCTTCTGCTCTTTTTCGATGCGTGGATGCAACTCCCGCTCTGCAGCCAGGTGCTTCCGATGTTTTCGGAAGTAGTCGTCCATATTGCCTTGGGGAGTTTTGGTCTGGTCAAGCGGGATCGTCAGTTTGGGAAGCTCCTCATCGAAGTAATCCACCACGGTGACATCGGTCTGGCCTTTGCGAATGGTCCCGAGGTTCGCCTTGAGGAGTTCGCCGTAGCGCGCGTAGGTCTTGTACTTTTCTGCCTTTGCGAGGTCTTCGCCCCAGGCCTCAATGCGACGGCGAAACTTTTTGATGGATTTCCTGAGGATCCCTGCCCGGGCGTTTCGCACGGTCTCGACGAGGGAGGCGGCTTCCGCTGTGTGGTAATGGGCCTCGACCGCTGCCGACACAGGAAAGGGTGATTCGGGGGCGCCTATGCTGAAGCGCGTGTGGTCGGCGGCACTTCGTTCCCGTTGCTGGTGAAGGGGAGGAATGTACAGCTGTCCTATATGGTCCTTCAGCCCGTTCAGATCACGCCGGATACTACCTGCCTCATCGAGCACGAGGAGATTGGATGTCTTCCCAGTCAGCGCTGCAACCAATCTACAGGGACCTTCTTTGGCGGTGAGCGCGAGTTGAACGATTCGGTCCCCTTGAATCTGTTCGATCTGGTCGATTCGCGCCCCTTGCAGATGCGCCCGGAGAAACTGACAGAAGGGTGGAGGTGTCGGTGGATTCCGAAAAACAGCCGTGGTGAAGTGAAGACGGGCGGATTCCTGGTGGCACGAGAGGAGAAGTCGATGCGTGCGGCCCGGCGCACGAATCTCCAGCACCACTGTACGATCAGTCGGCTGGTAAATTTTTTGAATCCATCCGCCGGCCAGCACGGGCGCGATCTCTTCCACGACTGCCGCGAGCTCTGTCACAGTCAGCGCCACAACCTGTCCATTTCGCCTTGCTTCGTAGATGTCACCTGACGCGTGAAGACCCTCATGGCTACACCTAGCGTGCTCTCGTTATTTTACTTAAAGGGGACATTTTGGTCACAGCAGCGGCATTTTGGCAGAATCTGAGTGTCGATGCACCGGTCGATTGAGCCTAATTTCGCTGTCGACTGACGAATTGCCATGTGGCATCACGTTTGCTCCCTATACTCACAAGAGCTGGTGGTTTTCCCGCGGAGGCACATATCGAAGGTCTGAGGTGGAGAGTATTCCATCTCGACAGGAGGGTCCCATGGAGTGCACCAGATGCGACGGTCTCATGGTGAGCGATGATTTGATCGATATGCAGGAGAGCAGTATGTCGATGTGGATGAAAGGATGGCAATGTGTATCCTGCGGGAATATCATCGACCCGCTCATTCAGCGGCATCGGATGATCCAACAGGCTGGAGCGTCGCGCTTGCTCCAGAATAAAGTGGCAATGCCGCATGGTCTCACCTCACTCAAAGCCACGGCCTGACCAGGGGATGGGTCAGGGTGTGCCCCATTCTTACGAAGGCGCGTCGATCCCCTTGTGGTTATTCAGGAGCTGTCTAGCGTAGTCGGGGTTCTACTCCCGCCTTTTTGTGCCTCCCGTGTTCTCCCAACGGTAGGCGTTCTATCTTGTACACCGACCAGCATATTCGGGTCCTCTGTTTGGAGGAATTGATGCATGCATTTGCATTGGCCCGTCGATAACAGCAATTAACTCGACAGTTTGGATGTGAACGTGTGAGCTTCACTCACGTACGGCATTTCTCTTGCTCAAACTATTCTGTTATGAAACGTGACCCTTTGACACAAGCGTTCGATTTGGCAACGGCCCAGGTAGGGCGTCGATGTGATTGGGTGCGTGTCATGGCCCTTCTGCTTGTAGCCGGATCCTTTCTCTTGCAAGGCTGCGTGGCAGGGGCATCGATGGCACTTGTGGCATTTGACTCGACCAGGAGCACCCAAATTACCTTTCGGCCATTCGAGC
>JBBRRM010000280.1:0-4500 GCA_038275915.1 Nitrospirales bacterium | reverse complement strand
CGGCTACGGGTCACGCCATCTTAAGTCTTCCTTCCACATAGGCAATCACCTCGGAGACCGTGGTAAGCTTCCTAAAATCTTGGTCAGGAACCTCAAAATCAAACGCTTCTTCTAGAAAGAAGACCAGCTCGATCGCATCGGCCGAGTCCAGGCCAAGATCGTTCCGCAAAGAATGGTGAGGTTGAATCGCGCTGATGTCCCGCTTCATGCGCTTTGCGAGTGTGGTTCGAATCCGTTCAGCGATAGTTATGTCACGAGCCATAGTCTTGTCCCTCCGTATATCAGAATCATATCTAAAACAGCTCCCGGCACAACAGCACGGCAAACAGTTTAAGAAGAGAGAGAGACTTGACCGGCGTGCAGGTGCCGACGCGGTTCCTTGCTTGCCATCTGAAGGAGGAAGAATTTGCTCAAAGTCTCAGCAACGACTTCCCTCTGTCTATCGACCGTGATGACGTGATAGCAGTCATCCAGCAACACCAACTGTTTATCCTCCGATGAGATCTCGTCGTAAACGATGGAGGCATTGCGGGGACTGGTCATGTCATCCTCGCGTGCCTGGACAATCATCGTGGGCGCCGTGACTTCGCTCAGTTGTGCACGAACCCGCGTAATGAGCCGGTCGATTTCCGTGAGAGTTCTCAACGGAAAAATCGGGTAGCCCTTCGATGCTGCAGATGGAGTAGGCGGTACACCGCCATTCGTGGCCTTCCGGCGAGCCCACCAATCATTCATCCATCCACGAAGCATGGCAACTGGGCTGTAGGCTTCACGAATCGTGGATTGAAGCTCCTTGTCCTTAATTCCGAAAGGAGGTCCGTCAATGTGGAACAGCAGATGTTGCAAGGAAAGAGGGACTACCTTCATGGCGAATGGGAGGATGGCATCATACCAGGGCGTATTCCAGCCATCATATACGAATGTGGGTGAGAGGACTCCAACACCGTCCACACGGACGGCTGTGGACGCTGCTAACGCCAAGAGAGCCCCCGCACTCAGGCCGGCCACAAAGACATAGTCATATCGATCTCGTATAAAAGCGAGCTGGATTTGTACATGCTCCTGCCAATCCTGTTCGTTGGTCTTCACCAGGTCTCGAAGTCTAGTGCAATGTCCGGGAAGGGTCGTCGTATAGATATCCCATCCGTTCTTACGAGCCATCTCCCGTGCGAGGTAGAACATCTCAGCCGGAGTGCCAGTGACACCATGTATCAGATAGACCAGCACGTTGGACTCCGCATGTAGAGCGAAGTCCGTCTGTTGGCGATTTGCCATGTTATCCAAGTGTCCCGCACGTCTCACTCTATGCCCGTCCCGTCTCATCACGCCTCCGCACTCGAGGTGAATAGGCGATCAAGCAATTCGAGTGCTAAATCAATCTCCTCCCTCGTAATGTCCAGAGAAGGCGCAAGGGTGAAGACGTTCTTGTAGTGGCCCCCGATGTCTAGGACTAGTCCCATGGGACCACGAGAGGTCGGAATACCCCCAGCGAGCCACGCTTCGAATATCCGGTCAGCCAGGGCTCTATCGGGGGTGAATCGATCAGGTTTCGTCACTTCGATACGAAGAGCCAAGCCCAACCCTGACACGTCTCCGATCGTGGCATGACGACGCTTGAGTAATTCAAGTTGCTGAAGAAAATACGCACCCGATGTTCCGACTTTCTCTTCGTAGTTTTGTTGTTCGATCCACTTGAGCGTGGCCAAGGCGGCTGTCGTGCCCAGTGGATTAGATGCAAAGGTGGAATGTGTTGAGCCTGGAGGGAATTTTTGAGGGGAGATGAGCTGCTCCTCTGCCCAGAGACCCGAGATAGGATTCAAACCGTTCGTCATGGCCTTGCCAAAGACCACGATATTCGGTTTCACTCCAAAGTGTTCAATCGCCCAGAATTTTCCCGTGCGGAAGAATCCCATCTGAATCTCGTCGTCCACCAGGAGAATCTTGCGCTCGTTCAGAATCTTTTGGAGCCTGGAGAAATACTCTGGCGGCGGGATAATATATCCTCCAGTGGCTTGTACCGGCTCCACATAAAAGGCAACAAACTCCGGCTCGTTGGCTTTCGAATCCCAGAACGAGTTGTATTCTGTTTCAAACAACCGCTCAACCTGGTTAACACAGTAGTATTCGCAGCTGTCGAGCGTCTTTCCATATGGACAGCGGTAGCAATACGGAAAGGGCACAAAGTGCGCGCGATTCGAGAAATGACCAAAGCGGCGTCGGTAGCGATAGCTTGAGGTGATCTCGGACGCACCCAATGTTCGGCCATGATAGCCACCCGTGAAGGCCATGAAGAGATTCTTGCCTGTGGCATTACGCACGAGTTTCATGGAGTCCTCGATCGCCTGCGCACCTCCTACATTGAACTGGATCCGCCCATCTAGCCCAAATGCCCGCAGGCATTCAGTTGCCAGCTTCTCGGCCAGCAGCACTTTTTCTTCATGGAGATATTGGCAGGCGAGTTGCGGCAGACGATCCAACTGGGCCTTCAGTGCATCGATGATGGTCTGGTTGCGATAACCGAAATTGACCGCCGAATACCACATTTGCAAATCAAGGTAGGGTTTATCCTCGCGGTCGTAGAGGAAGCTCCCCTCACAACTTTGAAAGAATTTTGGCACGGGCGAGTAGTGGACGGTGTCTCCATGCGAGCAGTATTTCGCCTCTTTCTCGCGGAGTACTGTTTCGTTGAGATGGATCATTGGCAGCGGTGTCATGCGATGCGGGCCTCCTTAGCAAAGAGACGTTCGGCCACTTCGGTCAGCGTGTCGAATGGTATGCACTGGATGCCAGTCCGCTCGCACCAATCCCGGAGCGTCCCCTTGGCAAACACGGTCTGCACTTTTTCTGACACGCACTGATCGGATCGGCCGTCTCCGATGTATACCGGGCGCGATGACCGCCGGTCGTCTGGAAGGGTGAGCGAACATTTGCATGTTCCCGCTCCGCTTTCACACCCTTTCTCCGCGAAGGGAAAGCTGAGTGTCGGACGTCCATTATCATCCCAACGAAGGTGGTTGGAGAATACCTGAAGATGTAAGAGGCCATGCCGGCGCAGGATCGTTTCAACAAGGAGGTCAATGCCGTCGCTCACAATTGTGAGCGGGACTCCGTGTTCAGCACAGCTACGGTCCAGCGCGAGAATACCCTCGTCGATCGGAAGACTAGCGGCAAATTCGATCAGGCTGTCTCGATCCGCCTGGATGAGCTCGATTTGACGCGAGAGACACTCTTGGCTGGTGATCTCGCCCCTCACCCATCGCTGTTCCCACTCACGCCAGGCCGGCAGGGCAAAGGCCTCAAGCACGGCGTCAGTGGCATCCACACAGGTGATTGTACCGTCAAAATCACAAAAGACTTCCGTCACATCGATGGCTTCGCACGTAGAAAGATTCTGAATGTCCGCGTTCAACATGTACAAACTCCCCGTGTTTTAGCGTGAAAACTGAACCGTTATCTCAGAGCCAGGCGGAAGGAGGAGCGCGGGAAGCAGCTGATGTGTAAAAGGGGAAGCAGTGCGGCAAGGTGACTGTCTGCACCACCGACCGAAAACGATCGGGCCGCCACAAGGTGATGCGGTCGCCGAATCCTAACTCGTCGGACTGGGGGTCTTCGCTCGAGTTGGGATTGCCTTCAGTGGACGAACTGATTAAGACATCCAAATGATGCTGAGTGACATGGGTTCCGACCGGCCCGTTCCTAATAACGCTGCAGGCCGCAGAATATTCCTGCGGATCCGTGAGTGCCTGGAGCAGGTTCAGTGGATCGGCTAAGACCCATGTGGCCAGCCATACTAGAACCAGGCTGCGTATGAATGCCGTTCGGTATCTCAACATTGCAAACTCAATTCGGGACTGGACTCCCCTGGGAAACTCATCGACTATAACATAAACTCTGGTTACGCGATATGCTTGGTCGTGGCCATCATCCAGAAACGGCTCCATCTCGACGCTTCGCGTCAAGAGCTGGTCCTACCAGACAACCCAATGAATTTATTCGATTCTTAGCCGGACCTCCGGGGTGGCACTAAATTTTTCTCAGGCAATCTTAAATAATGGGCAACAAGCCATGTCTGCTCGGGATTCCGACCCTGCGCACCCGCCATGCTCTGCCCCATCGGTGCTGTCCTAGGGACGACCCAGTTGCGACGCCACCCTGACTACCTCAGGAAACTGCTTGAAGATCACGCGGACCTGTTCAGCAGCGGGCTGGCCTCCTCGAAGGAAATATCGATCGGCATGGTCGTCCACTCTCAGATATTCCCTTCTTCCAACGCCGGCATGAATTCTCCACCGAATGTGTGGCACCAAGCCCAGCACGAACACCAAGGACGCAAGGACTACGCAGTTCACCATCGTGGACGATCGATCGCTCGCTCCCGCAGCGCGAGGGATTGTCGCTTGATCATCTCAATCTTCATATCCGATTCTTGAATGGGACCGGTCAGAAGAAAGGAGCAGAGGGCAGGGGCAAGGGTGAAAGGCCATGAGGAACGCCCCGTTC
>JBBRRM010000279.1:0-4511 GCA_038275915.1 Nitrospirales bacterium | reverse complement strand
AGCGATCCCCTTATGCATGAGGCCTCACGTCTCACACATATGAAGATCTGGGACAGTCTGCCGAAACATCAATATCTTAGCCTTGCGCCCTGGTCTTGGGTCCAATTGGAGAGCGCCGACCCTCCCGGGCCCTTTCCCTTTATCGCAGGGGTGGCTCCCGAAGTCGTGGCGAGTCTCCATGAAGCCCATAGTCTCCTCTCCAGCGCGATCGACACGGCCATCAGCGACATCTTTTCCAAGCGGGCCCCGCTCGATGACCCCGATCGTCAGCGGCGATTGGAAGATGCCTATGCGGAGGTGATCAGTGCCCGGTCCTATCTCCAGCAGCACATTCGTTGTGGACGGAAGCCGGACGGTACTTTTCACTGGGAGTTTCCGACCGATCCCACCAAATCCGCCACGGTCACCAATGGCGGGCTCCGGATCTTCCATTCCGTGAAGCGGCAGGCGATTCCGATCGGGTTCGATCAGCGACAGATGGGCCCCCTGGTGGGGAAGGTACTGGGGTTCTTAGACGGCACGCATCAGACTGACGAAATCAAAACGGTGGTGGCGACCTCGGGCCGAGATGGAGAGCGTCTGCTCACGCGATTGATCGAATCCCTTCACCAGTATGAGTGTTTGGTCAGCTCGAGCACCTCTTCCGTCAGATCCCGCTGGTTCGAGACATTGCAAGATAAAGACACGATTCATCTCGGCCATGCCGCATTGCTCTATCGACAACGGGAGCAAGCGCTCTTGTTCGATCCCTGGCTGCTTCCCTGGTTTGCAGAATCTTCCCTTCCGTCGCTCTGGGGATCGCTGCTGCCCAAGCCTGCTGCCGTCTTCCTCACCCATGATCATGACGATCATGTGGATCCTCGCACGCTCCTGCACCTGCCCAAAGAGACGCCGATCATCGTGCCGAGCCGAAGGAATCGACGCACGCTGTCCTACGATTATCTGTCGCTCTTGCGAGAATTGGGATTTGGACAAGTGATCGAATTGGCGCACGGAGAAAGTTGGGCATTTGACGGAGGGGCCGTGTACTCCGTGCCATTCTATGGTGAAGATCCTTGCGATCTGGAGATGCCGCGCAACTGCTATCTCATTGCCGATCGGGGGTATAACGTGCTCGTGCATGCGGACAGTGGACCAACGAACAGCGGCAGGTCCGCCCTCAAGGACGGAGTGATCCAGTCACTGGTGCAGAAGCATGGTCCGATCCCACTCGTGTTTGCCTCGCAACAACAATTACTCGAAGTCCGTGGTCATGCGGCCCACGCCTCCTTGTCTCCTCCCGGGAACTGGCTCGACGTTGGAGAAAACGGCTATCTCACGAATGCCTATCTTGCCGACGTCTGTGCGGCGGCGCAGGCGAAACTCTTCGTGTCGTATGCTACCGGCGGCGCAGACTGGTATCCGGACCATCTCTCGTTCATGTTCAGCCGACGGAATCCTGCCCGCACGGCATTGCTAACCGCCCACTGGGAACGGCCGGAAACCCTCAAAGAACTTCTCGCCAGCAATGGCTGCGGGTATCATTACGGTCATGCGTTGGATCTGTTTCGTCCCACGGCCGACGGGTTGGTGGAATCGCTGACGACCGGGGAAGCCCTGACTCCCTTGTCGCTCTACCGGCTTGATCACAGCGATCCTCCGTTTATGAAAGCCAGTAGCCGCACCACACCATCTCGATAAATTCGGCAAGGACCGACTATGACCACGCGCAAAACGCAGCAAGCCCCGATCCTCGTCACCGGCGTTGCCGGATTCATCGGTTTTCATACAGCGACCAGATTGCTGGAGCGGGGCGAGCGGGTGATCGGGCTCGATATTATTAACGACTACTACGACGTGCGACTGAAGAAGGCGCGGTTGGCTAAGCTAAAGCCCTTCAAGCAATTCACCTTCACCAAGACCGACCTGGCAGACCGGGCGAAAATGCGCCGACTTTTTGCCACACAACCGATTACGAAAGTGGTCCATCTGGCGGCGCAAGCAGGTGTGCGCTATTCGCTAGTGAACCCGCATGCCTATACGGACAGTAATATCGAAGGGTTTCTGAATATTCTTGAAGGCTGCCGACAGGCGAAAGTCGAGCACCTCGTCTATGCCTCATCGAGTTCCGTATATGGCGGCAATACCCAGATGCCGTTTTCGATCCATGACAACGTCGATCATCCGGTTTCGCTCTATGCGGCCAGCAAGAAGGCCAATGAACTGATGGCCCATTGCTACGCACATCTCTATAGGATTCCCTGCACGGGTCTGAGGTTTTTTACGGTCTATGGACCCTGGGGAAGGCCCGATATGGCCCTCTTCATTTTTACGAAAGCGATCCTGGAGGGAAAACCGATCGAGGTGTACAACCATGGAAAGATGCGTCGAGACTTTACCTATGTCGATGACATTGTCGAAGGAGTAATCCGGACCCTTGACCATCCGGCCACACCGAATCCTGCCTGGTCGAGTGACAAACCCGATCCTGGAACCAGCTCAGCGCCGGCCCGGATTTACAATATCGGGAACCATCAGCCGGTCGAACTGCTACGCTTTATCGAGGTGTTGGAGCAGGCGATTGGAAAACATGCGAAGAAGAAACTTTTGCCCATCCAGCCAGGTGACGTCCCTGCCACCTATGCCGACATCGAAGACCTGTCACGGGACGTCGGGTTCAAGCCGGCCACCCCTATTGAGGTAGGGATTCCCCGGTTCGTGCAGTGGTATCGGGAGTTTTACAAAAAATGAGGGGTGCCAAGCCTTTCAGTTAGCCTGGCACCCCGGTTTCTGGCGTTGGATCGACTCGTTACGGACAGCCGATCGGCACAAACCCCTGTCCAAACATTCTCGATAGAGTCACGAACCGCGCGTTATCGTAGAACGAGTAGCTCGGACCCCGCTGATTTCTTCCGGAAAGATCTCCACCATATGAAGGATCAGTCCCGTAGAAGAACCTGCCACGGGTTTTCTGAGTGAGGTGGAGCCACTCTCCATACATAGAGCAGACCTCATCTTGGACGGACCCGGACGAGGCGATGCTGGCGTGCCAATCCTTGGCCCAATCGGGGACGTGCTGTCCTCCGGCTATCCCAGTCTGATTACGGTCGAGATATGGAGGAACGTCGTAATGCGGAGCCGTGGCCAGGTTGGGTCGATAGGTTGGCATGTCATCCAGTGAGGGCACGACTGACAGAGGCTTGAGGTTCATGACAGTGCAACCGGGCAGATTTTTGTTCGTATACAGAGTGTTCCCATCTGGCTGCGGACATTCGCGCATCTGCAATGGATCCGAGGTGACCGTGGTATCGGAGAATGCCGGGGTTGAGGACAGGGTGAGCATCGTGACGGCGATCACGAACACGTGGGCGGTCTGCATGGGGCACCTCCCCTGAAGCGGTGGAATAGACAGGGTTTGCATCATCGTTCACCTTTTATGGTTGTACTCACTGATGATGCTGACAGGCTATTCCATCAAGGATAAAGCCGTCTATTCATCTTTCGAGGGGGGTCTTGCTATCGGTGTGGGACGTGGCGAGTTGGCTCAGATAGACGATCCGCCGAGATTAATGGCTCAATCGATTCGGGGCGCAGGCCTTCCAGATTCGGCAGCACAAGATCAGCTTCCATCAATTGGTCGGGAGGATAGGTGGTGGCCAGCGCGAGGACTCTCATGCCAGCTGCCTTGGCTGAGCGGATGCCGGCCCGGGAATCTTCCACCACCACACATTGCGTCGCGGTGAGCAGCGGGGGACGGGGATCCACTGCGGTCAGTCGTTTGAGGGTGGCATGATAGATGGCCGGATCGGGTTTGCCGGTGGCGATGTCGTCTGCCGACACGATCACCGCGAAGTCACGCTCGATCTCTGTCCCGCGCAGGGCATGGTCGATTTGTTCCCGCCTGCCTCCTGTGGCAATCGCTAATCGATAGTGTGCTCCAGCGCGTTTGACGAACTCGACGACGCCGGGAAAGAGCGGTGGTGTATGAATCGCCTGGTACTCCCGGAAGAGCGTGGCCTTCCGGTCCATCATCGCCTGCAGCAGGCCTCGGTCACAGATGCCGTCGCGTGCGGTGAGGAGTGCCGCTGCACAGGTGCGTTCGTCCATCCCCAGGTGCGTATCGTAGTAGTCATTCTTCGTGAGCGACAGGCCGTGCTCGGCCAAGGCTTGTTGGAAGCAACGCAGATGTGGCGTCTCATCGTCGGCGATGACGCCGTTGAAGTCGAAAATAATGGCGCGGATCATGATTGTGCCTCGCTCGTTCGCCTCGCGAGGACACTGTAACGAAACGGCTTTCATTGAACAAGCAGCTTTGCCTTGTTCCCTCCTGGCTACTAAGGTATTCTCCGCAACAGCTTCACTGGCCTTATCCTTCTGATGACCGACTACGGTGTCCTTGCAAATCTCCTCGTGATTTTTACGGTGTCGATCGCCGTCGTCTTCGTATTTCACCAGTTCCGGCTTCCTTCAATCGCAGGATTCCTGGTCGCCGGCGCCCTCATCGGTCCCCATGGCTTGAACCTCATCTCGGA
>JBBRRM010000278.1:0-4518 GCA_038275915.1 Nitrospirales bacterium | reverse complement strand
CATGCCCTGGTCCTGCCCATGGCCGATATCCAGCTCTCGCGCGGTGAAAGTGTCGCCGATACGGCGCGCGTGTTGTCTCGCTATCTCGATGCGATCGTCATCCGCACCTATGATCACTCGATCGTGGAGGAATGGGCCAGGGAAGCGACGATGCCAGTGATCAATGGATTGACCGATCTGAGCCATCCTTGTCAGGCTCTCTCGGATCTTCTGACCATTCAAGAAAAAAAAGGGCGCTTGAAGGGGATCAAGGTCGCCTATATCGGCGACGGCAATAACGTGGCGAACTCACTGATTGAGGCGGCAGCAAAGATGGGGATGACCATCACCCTCGGCTGTCCGGTTGGTTATCAGCCGGAACAACACGTCGTTGATCGGGCTCGAGTGGAGGCCGCAAAAACCGGTGCGGTGATCGAGATCGGGCACGATCCCCATGTCGCTACGAAGGAAGCCGACGTCATCTACACCGACGTCTGGATCAGTATGGGGCGCGAGCGGGAGCATGCACGACGATTAAAAGTCTTGGCTCCCTACCAAGTGAACAGCCGACTGTTGCATCGCGCGAAGCCCGATGCGATCGTCATGCATTGTTTGCCTGCCCACCGGGGTGAAGAAATCAGCGCCGAAGTGCTGGACGGTCCGCAGTCGGTGATCATCGACCAGGCGGAGAATCGGCTGCATATGCAAAAGGCCATCTTAACGAACCTATTAGGCAAGAGGAGTGGAACGAGGCGATGAATCGTGTCATCAAGAAAGTGGTGCTGGCTTATTCAGGTGGACTCGATACCTCCGTAATCTTGAAGTGGCTGCAGGAAACCTACGAATGTGAAGTCATCGCTTTTTGTGCCGATTTGGGACAGGGAGAAGATCTCAAAGCCGTGAAGGTCAAGGCGCAAAAACTCGGCGTCAAGCGCATCTACATCGAGGACCTGCGAGAAATCTTTGTCAAAGACTATGTGTTCCCGATGCTACGAGCCAATGCGGTGTATGAAGGCTCTTACCTATTGGGGACTTCCATCGCGCGTCCGCTGATCGCCCGCCGGCAGATTGAGATTGCCAAGAAAGAAGGGGCCGAGGCCGTATCGCATGGAGCGACGGGAAAGGGCAACGATCAAGTCCGTTTCGAACTAACCTACATGGCGATCGATCCCAGGATCAAAATCATCGCCCCCTGGCGCGATTGGACCTTTCGTTCACGCCGCGAGTTGATCGAATACGCCGAGCGGCATGGAATTCCCGTAACGGCCACGAAGGCGAAACCGTACAGCATGGATCTGAACCTGTTTCACGTGAGCTACGAAGGTGGCATTCTCGAGGATCCCTGGAAGGCCCCGCCGGATGAAATTTTCCAGATGACGGTGTCGCCGGAAGAGGCACCCAACAAGGCGCGTGAAATCGAAATCGACTATGTCGCGGGCGATCCTGTGGCGGTCGACGGCAAAAAAATGAGTCCGGCCACGCTACTGGCGCATCTCAATAAGCTGGGGGGCGCACATGGTGTCGGCCGCGTCGATCTGGTCGAGAATCGGTACGTCGGCATGAAGTCGCGCGGAGTCTACGAAACGCCGGGCGGGACGATATTGCATGCAGCCCATCGGGGACTCGAGTCGCTCACGATGGATCGCGAGGTGCTGCATCTTCGGGACAGTTTGATCCCACGCTATGCGGAGTTGGTCTATTACGGCTACTGGTTTAGCCCGGAACGAGAGATGCTTCAGAAAACGATGGATGAGGCCCAGAAGGATGTCTCGGGAACCGTACGCGTGAAGCTATATAAGGGCAGTTGTCCGGTGGTGGGACGGAAGTCGACGAATTCGCTCTACCGTCTCGACATTGCCACGTTCGAAGAAGACGACGTCTATCGCCAAAAGGACGCCGAAGGCTTTATCCGGCTGAACGCGCTTCGTCTGGCGATTCGGGCCCAACGGCGAAAGGTTGCTTTGTAATGGGGCGACAGAGCGGACGTCCGCCGCGGCGTCCAGCAAGCGAGAAGGCGTGGGGTGGACGGTTTCGGCACAAGACGGACCGTATGGTCGAGGCGTTCACGGCTTCTGTGGCGGTCGATCGCCGACTCTATGTTCATGACATCCAGGGCAGCATCGCCCATTGCAAGACATTGGCGAAGGCGCGCGTATTAACCACCTCCGAAACCAGGACGATCGTGCGGGGCCTGGAATCGGTGAAGGCAGAGCTGGATCGGGGCCGCTTTCGCTTTGCCCCTCAGGACGAAGACATTCATATGGCGATTGAACGCCGACTGACAGAATTGATCGGTCCTCTCGGCGGTAAACTGCACACGGGCCGGAGCCGGAACGACCAGGTCGCGCTGGATGTTCGCCTCTATGTGCGGGATCAACTCGCTCAGCTGTTGACGCATTTGGAAAATTTTCAACGGGTTTTGGTGGCGAAGGGGAAGGCGCATCGAATGGTCGCCATGCCTGGCTATACTCACCTCCAGCGCGCTCAGCCGGTCCTGTTTGCTCATCATCTCTTGGCCTACGTGGAAATGATCGAGCGGGACAAGGGACGTGTTCGTGACGCGGCGGCGCGATTGAATGTCATGCCGTTGGGATCGGGGGCGCTCGCGGGGACTAACTACCCGGTGGATCGCCGGTTCACCGCCGGATTGTTGGGCTTTCCCACCGTGACGCAAAACAGTCTCGATGCCGTATCGGATCGGGATTTCATGATCGAGGTGGCCTCGGCGCTGTCGATCACGATGATGCACCTGTCCCGGCTCAGTGAGGAATTGATTCTCTGGTCGTCCCAGGAGTTTCAATTCGTCGAGCTTCCCGATGCCTTCTGTACCGGTAGCAGTATGATGCCGCAGAAAAAGAATCCCGATGTGCCGGAATTGGTGCGGGGGAAGACGGGACGTGTCTACGGCCATCTCGTCAATCTGCTGACGACGCTCAAGGCTCTGCCTTTGAGTTATAATCGAGATCTCCAAGAGGATAAGCCGGCGCTCTTCGATGCCCTCGATACCGTCGCCGCGTCGGTGGAGGTCTTGACGGAACTGATGCGACGACTCACGGTGAACCGGGAGGCCCTCAAGCAGGCGGTTCAGGGCGGTGGAATGCTGGCCACGGAGGTGGCGGATTATCTTGTGGGCCGTGGAATACCATTTCGCGAAGCGCATGCAATTACGGGCCGCTTGGTGAGGGCCGCATTGGATCAAGGCCGTGAACTCACGGACTTCTCGCTCGAGGAGTTTCGGACATTTTCCGCGCGAATTGACAAGCGGCTGTTCTTGCGGTTGACGGTCACTGCCGCGATCGATCGGAAGTCTCAAATAGGTGGAACCGCCCGAACGCGAGTGGAACAACGCATCAAAGAACTCGAGCGGATGCTCTCATGAATGCGTCCATGCAGAGTCTCTCGGTTGTCTTAGTTGGTATGATCATGGGAACATTGGTCGCATGCGGGGTTGTGGGGCCTCCGGTTCCTCCTGAAAATGTCGGCGTCACTCCGACCATTGAGCGGCAAAAAAAGCTAGAGGCACTTGAGGAGAAGCAGCGCGAGGCAGCCGCTGCAGCCGAACCCGAACCCATTGAGCCACCACTGGACCCCGCGCTACAGGGGCAGGATGTCAATCTTCCCCCTCTTCGACCGGTAGGAACTCGTTAGCATGGTGAAACCATCATCTGCCGGACCTGTATAGGCGGATTGAGGTGAGGAGGGTCGCTCATGGAACTTATTCAACCCACGCGGCACAATCAGTTAAGCGGACAGACAGCAACAGCCAAGCACGGACCAGCCAAGCGGCTGTTGCTCGTCGATCCCTATCCGCGCGATAACCCCTATCGATTGACGGCGTCGGAGCGCCGTGCCGTGTGGTTTCCCAAGCTGAGCTTGCCGACGATTGCGGCCTACACACCGGAGAACTGGGAGGTCGCTCTGGTCGACGAAGCCGTGCAGGACATCGATTTTGACTATCCCTGTGACATGGTTGGACTTTCTATCATGACCTGCTATGCCCCTCGCGCCTATGAGATCGCAACGGAATTCAGAAAGCGGGGCAAAACGATCGTCATGGGGGGCGTCCATCCCACGTACTGCCCCGACGAAGCGCTTCGCTATGCCGACGCGATTGTCTGTGGAGAAGCCGAAGACCTCTGGCCTCAGTTGGTTGCGGACTATGAGGCGGGGACGATGCAGCGGATGTATAAGATGACCTCGTTCCCTTCGCTGGAGCAGTACAAGAGCCCTCGGGTCGAATTGCTGAGCCCCGACGCGTATATGACGAGGCAGTGTAGTTTCACGACCCGAGGATGCCATTTCGACTGCGAATTCTGTAGCGTGTCCCCGTTTAATGGGAAGACCACGCGGCGGCGTCCGGTACAGGAGGTGGTCACGGAGCTTCGGAATGTCCAACGCTGGATTCGCAGTGAGTTGGTCGAGCGACTGCGCGATGAGCCGCTGTGGAACGCCTTCGTCACCGCGCTTCGAATTCGGGTGGGAATCGAGGACGGCAGCATCATCGCATTTGTCGATGACCTGCACAATAGCAACCGTGCC
>JBBRRM010000277.1:0-4540 GCA_038275915.1 Nitrospirales bacterium | reverse complement strand
CGCCGTTAGAATCGGACCTCTCCAATAGCTAAGCCAGGGCATACGGCATCACGCATCTCAATGAGGGCTGCTCACAAAGCTTCGTCAGCGAGGCCGCAGGCGAGTCGACACCGGAGGCGTACCCTCTGGGGTACGTTGAGGATTCGATGAGCAAAACACGACGTTGAGGAGCTTTTTCAGCACCTACTATGCCGCTAATTTGGTGTGCGATCTCCGGACATGGATATGGCCATGCGGCGCAAGTGGTGCCCGTACTCAATGCAGTAGGCGCCCTCGTGCCCGGGTTGACCGCCGTCCTCCGGACCACAGTTCCCTCCTCGTTTTTCCGCGACCGCCTGGCGATCCAGTGGGAATTCAGCCCCGCGGAACAGGACATCGGCTGTGTCCAAGACGGCCCCCTCAAGATCGACATCGACGCAACCTGGGCGGCACACCAGCGCTTCCACGAAAACTGGGAAGCGCGTTTGTCTGACGAGGTCGCCGCCATAAGAACGGCATCACCCGCGCTGATTATCGCCGACACACCCTACCTCGCGATCGAGGCCGGTTTCCGCGCACAGGTACCGACCGTCGCCTTGGCAAACTTCACCTGGGATCTCGTGCTCAAGGAGTACTGCCTGGCCCCAAATAGTTCACACCATCAGTTGATTCAGTCCATCCGTGAATCCTATGCCAAGGCTCAGAGGGCGCTTCGCATCACCCCTGCTCCAAAAATCGATGCCTTCGCCAACATCAGCGATATTGGTCCGATAGCCAGCCCCGCCTCTCCTGAACGAAACCGCCTTGCCTCGGTCCTTGCCCTGGCACCAAATGAACGAACCGTTTTAGTGGGATTCGGTGGTATTCCTCTCAGGTCCCTTCCGCTTGAACAGCTCGAACAACTGCACCCCTATCGCTTTCTCTTCGATGGCCCGGTGCCGCGGGAATACTCTCGTATTCATTCCACAGGGATGCTTCCCTTTTCCTTTAAAACCCTGCTGGCTTCCGTGGACGTCATCATGACCAAACCTGGTTACGGGACCATTGTCGAGGCCGTCACACTACAACAGCCGGTGGTGTATGTTCGGCGATACAATTTTGCTGATGAATCGTCACTGGTCGACTATCTCCATCGCTACGGACGCGGCGTGGAATTGTCGATCGACGACTTCACACAGGGTCGATGGGAACCAGCCTTACAGCAAGCATTGGCCTCTCCGATATCGTCGTTGCCACCTCCTCCGACCGGCGCCGCGGAGGCGGCCAAAGAGCTTGTACGATACTTCTAGTGGATGCAGGATGTCCTTCCTCGGGTTCTGGGTACAGCGCCTACCGAACATGGCTCACGGCGTCGGAACGATTTTTGAGCGAGCCGGCCTGCTCCTCAATAATGTGCTGCCTGCACTCCTTCCTCCCGCAGCGCTCACAACGGGAGTGCTGCGGGAGGGAAGTCGCATCTCTCTCTGACATGGTATACGCCTCGGCACGACCGGCCAGCGAATGCTGGCCATCCTGCTTCGGTGGACAACCACCATAAAATATCCTTGCTCCTGCAGCTATCCAATCTCTCTCCCCCATTCCAAGGTCGCTCTCATTCACACTTCGAGCGTGACCTCACATTTCCGGCCCCACTTCTGCTTCCAAGGCGCAAGAGCCAGACTCGTTCTGTGGTCCGTGGGACCGTGGAAATTGGCGCAATATGATCCGGTCACGGGGTGTCTCCTGCTTCGCCAATCGTTCTAAGACACCGGTCTCGAGCCGCTCATTCGGCAAATCTGGGTGAGCGTCCAGCAACCCTGGCAGGATGCCGAGAAGCTCGCCAGCCGCACCAAACGATGCGACCGGACTGTCCCTTCGCCCAAACCTGAAACACACATCCTTTTGCCCGTTCCCTCCGTAGGATGTTATAGTCGTGGCGGATATGAGGTGAACAGGGCTTCCTTTGGGGTTCGCTCATTCCTTTATGGATAAATCCTCACGACACTCTACCTCCACGATCGATCCAACCTTGTTGGCTCGCGTCGTCAAGGGCGATCAGCAGGCGTTCAGCCAGCTCTATGACCATTCGAGCGCGCTCTTGTACACATTGGCGATGAGGATCCTGGGAAATCACGAAGAAGCAGCGGAGCTCTTACAAGATGTCTACTTGGAAATATGGCGGAAGGTTTCCCGTTACGACGTCGGACGTGGAACTCCGGTCGCATGGCTGGTCACCCTCACTAGAAGTCGAGCCATCGACCGGCTCCGGGCCAGGGCTGCACGAGGCTATCTGACCACGAACTCATTGGAACCCGGGACCGCTGAGCAAGTAGCCGATCTGGGTCCCAACCCGTTTGAGACGCAGGCCGATCAAGAACTGCGTATAGCGATCGGGATGGCAATGGCTGGATTGCCGCTAGCACAGCAACAAGCGATAGAACTCGCATACTACGAAGGACTCTCACATGCCGAGATCGCCGCGCGACTGAACCAGCCCCTGGGAACCGTGAAGACACGCATTAAGCTTGGAATGTCCAAACTACGGGATAACCTCCAACAGTGGTGGAACCATGGTGACCTCCAATGACGCATGAAGAACTCGAAGAGTCGGTTCCCCTGTATGCCGCCGGAGCGCTGGACCGAACCGAGCGACAGGCGCTGGAGGCCCATTTACTCTCCGGTTGCACCTCCTGCCACGGTGCATTAAAAGACTATCAATCCGTCGCCGCGCTCATCCCGCTCGGTCTCATTCCAATCAGACCCCCCCGCTCTCTCAAAGCCACGATCATGGCAGGACGAAATCCTGCGCCGATTCCAGTTGAAACCGTATCGAAGGAACCGTCTCGACCGAGTCTAGAACCGGGCGAATGGATGAACCACCTGTTTCCTCCCGTCGCCCCTGCCCGATCGTTTTCACTCCCCTGGGCCATTGGTTTCGCCACGATCCTGATCGTAGGTGTCGGCGGATATCTCGCATGGGACGTAGTAACACAGCGTTCCATCGACACATCGAATATTCAGCAGCTCGAAGCATCCCTCCAGGAAAAATCGACACAGCTTGCAAATTTGCATCGTGAGGTCGGCAACCATGTCAAGGCCCTCGGCGAATTACGCAACGAAATGCGGCAACGAATGAACGAAGCCGCTGAGGCCAAGGAACAGTTGGCCCATCGTGAGGCTGAACTGGAAGAGACTCGTGTTCAATTGAGCCAGCGAGGCGGCACTCGTCCAGCCGGGTCGCCACAAGACGAACTGGCCACACTCCTTCGGACCCCCAACGTCAAAGCTGTTTCCCTCACAGGATCGGACAAGGCGAAACGGGCCGTGGGGTTCCTGCTGTATGATTCTCAAACCCAAAAAGTCTGGCTCTATTCGGTCAACCTGCCGGAATGTCCCACTGGCACGACCTATCAGCTCTGGGCCATCCATGACAAACCCGTGAGCATCGGGACCTTTCATATGGATACTGGACAAACCTCTCATCTATTGGCCAAGAAGGTGCAGGGTTTCACGAGTGCGAAAACCTTTGCTGTCAGCCTCGAGCCCTCAGGAGGCCGGCCGCAACCTACCGGGCCAATGTACCTCCTCAGTCGCTCGTAGTGCGAACAATACACAGCACTTGACCTCTCCACACCAGCCCGTGACAACCACGGAATATTTTGTCAGGTCAGTACGATCGACTCTGGGGTCTTGCCTGGATGCCGACGTAATTCGCCGGCGCGCATGGACCACTGTAGTTGGTGCGCGATGATAGGATTTTTCGCAGCCTGTTAGCGCCTGCTGAAGAAAGTTCACGTTGACGAATTCACGGATGCTGCATCGGCTGACAGTGGGAACCCTAGTGTGGGTATGCTGTATAAGCAGCGTAACCGACCTTTGGGCGCTAGAGCGATATGGACGTCCCCTGCCAGAGATGGAGGAGCCCATGACCGAAGTGAAGAGCACTGGCTCAGGGGCTATCTCCTCGCCGGTGCTTTTGTGAGCAACCCCAGCTTTGCGGCGAGACCGGATAATAGCGGGTTGGTCGGCCTCCGCCACATGATCCATCTCGAAACGGACCTCTATCAAGAGTATCTACAGTTCTACACAGATCAGAACTTCTTTCCCGACCGGTAAGCAGCCTGGATCAGTCTCTCGGGCCCGGACTCCGTCTATGCCTTCACTGGCACCATCCACAACTGGGAATGGTGCCTGCAATATGAGCGGGACGCCCCGTTAGATCGAAGCGGTACGATTCAGGCCTATGCCGATACGCTCGTGACCTATAGGCCTGCCGAAGCTCGCAGCCTCAGTTGGTGGCGCTCCGCGTTCCCCGAACAAAATCTCATAGTCTATGCCGGCGGTGGCTGGCTCTTTCACAAGCAGACCTACTTCGCTCGTCCGGACAACACGGGGCGCGCGCTGTTCCGATATGTGGCGCATGCCGATCTCGACCTCTACCGAAATCGTGTGGTCCTATTCGTTGATGGAAATTTCTTTACTGACCGAAGCGCGTCCAACGTCTTGCGTCCGAGTGAATTCGACTTGGTCATGGGACTCGCCCTCCGCTATGAGGATATCGAGCTTGCGCTGATTCACGAAC
>JBBRRM010000276.1:0-4553 GCA_038275915.1 Nitrospirales bacterium | reverse complement strand
CTCATGACCGTCTCGATGGAGGGCGGAGAACTCGAGGCGGTCATGAGTTTCCGATAGAGTTTGCCGTTGCCTTGACGCATGTCGGAGGCCAGCCCGTGTTGAGCGCGTTTATACGCGACATCACCGAGCGCAAGAGAGCGGAAGAGGCCCTGCGGGCCAGCGAAGCACGGTTTCGCGCCGCCTACCATAATGCGTCCGTCGGCATGTCCATTTGCGATCTCACCGGCCGGTGGCAGGAGGTGAACCAGGCACTCTGCGAGATCCTAGGCTACTCCAAGCAGGAGTTGCTCACGAAGGATTTTCAGTCACTCACACACCCGGAGGATCTGTCCGCCAATCTCGACCGGATCCGCCAGTTATTGACGGGTGCTGCCGTTCATCAGGTCTTCGAGAAACGGTACGCCAGGAAAGACGGAAGCACGGTCTGGGCCCTCGTGGGTCTTTCCGTCATACGGAACCATGACGACGTACCCTCGCACCTGTTGGCCATGGTCCAAGACATTACCGAGCGCAAAGAGGCGGAAGAAACGCTCCGGAGGAGCGAGGAGCGCTACCATACGTTGGCGCAGACATCACCGGTCGGTATTTTCAGAACTGATCGAGAGGGCTCGTATCTCTATGTGAATACACGCTGGTGTGAAATCGCCGGTCTCAGCCATGAGAAGGCTCTGAATCATGGATGGACTGATGCAACCCATCCCGAGGATCGGCAGCACGTCATTGATGAATGGCACCGAGCCCTGACCCTGCAGGAGATGTTCTCCTCGGAATATCGTTTCCAGCGGGTCGATGGGATGACGACCTGGGTGCTATGTCAAGCCGTGACCGAGAAAAACTTTCACGGGACCACCATAGGCTATGTCGGCACCATCACCGACATCACCGAGCGCAAACGGGCGGAGCAGACGCTCCGGAGAAGCGAGCGAGACCTGCGAGCCGTCCTCGATGCACTTCCTGTGGGCGTGTGGTTTACCGATGCAACCGGCAAAGGCCGTCTGACCAATCCTGCCGGGCGCCGAATCTGGGCGGGGGTTCAACAGGTGGGATTGGAGAGTATAGAGGGACATCCCGGATGGTGGGAAGACGTCAGCTCATCAGGCGAGCCGCACCGGTGGGCGCTGGCCCGCGCCCTCACGAAAGGCGAAGCCACGCTCAATGAGGAACTGACCATTCAGTGTCTGGACGGCACGAACAAGGTGATCATCAACTCCGCCGTACCCCTGTTCGGAGAAAATGGCCAGGTCAGCGGGGCCATCATCGTCAATCAAGACATTACGGAGCGAAAAGCGCTGGAGAGAGACCGGGCACAGACCCATGCATTCCTGCAGTCAATCCTGGAGAACATCCCTCACATCATTACTGTAAAAGATGCGAAGACCTTGAGGATTGTGCAGATGAATCGTGCAGCTGAGCGGGTATTAGGGCTTGATCGCCAGGCGCTCGCTGACAGAACGCTGTACGATTGTTTGCCCGAGAAGGAAGCCACCGCGCTCTGGGCAGTGGATTTGGATATGCTTCAACGCCGGATTCTCGTGGAAGTGCCCGAACACGTGGTGAAACGGGAAGGGGAACGTGACCGTATTTTTCGGACAAAAAAAGCTCCCATTTTCGACACAGAGGGCGAGCCGCAATATATCCTGACGATTTCTGAGGACATTACCGAACAGACCACCGTAGAGGAGGCGGTCAGACAACGGTCGGAACACATCATCCGCTTTCAGCAGGCCCGGCTGCGTTTGGCGAAAGTCGATCATGTGGATCCAGCGGCGATGTGGAAGACCATTACCGAGACAGGGGGAACCGCCCTGGGAGTGGAGCGGGTCAGTATCTGGCTGTTTAGTGAGGATCGCTCGGCCCTTGTCTGTCGCGACTTATACCGCTTGAGCACGCAGAGCCATGAGCAGGGAGCTGTGCTCGAGAGGACGCACTACCCCAAATATTTCGAGGCACTGGCTACCGACGTATCGCTGGCCACAGCCGATGCACGAACCGATCCGCGAACCAGTGAGTTCAGAGAACACTATGTGCCGCTCTTTGGGATTACCTCCATGATGGATGCGCCCATTCATTTGCATGGCAAACTCGTCGGTGTACTTTGCCACGAGCACACCGGTCGGCCGAGAGAGTGGACTTCCGAAGAACAGTCTTTCGCCGCATCGGTGGCGGATCAAGTTGCCCTGAGCCTTGAGGCCGAGGAACGGGGACTAGCGGAGACTGCGCTCCGGTCTACCCAAAACCAATTGCAAGCAATTCTGGACCATAGTCCGGCTATGATTTTTGTCAAAGACACGGAGGGCCGTTACCTCCTCATCAATCGTCGCTATGAAGAACTGCACCATCTGTCACTGAATCAAGTGACCGGAAAAACCGATGACGACCTATTCGATCGCGACACCGCAGCTGGTCTACAGTCGAACGACCAGAAGGTTCTTCAAACGGGATGTCCCCTGTCGCGTGAGGAAACGGTCCCGATCGACAGCGGTACCCTCACCGTAATTTCAACAAAGTTCCCGTTGAAAGACGCCGACGGTCGCCCGTATGCCGTCTGCGGAATCGCCACCGACATTACCGAACGAAAGCGCGCCGAAGACGCATCGCGACAGTCCCACGCCTTCATCCGACAAATTATCGATACCGACCCGAATTTCATTTTTACCAAGGATCGGGACGGACGCTTCACCTTAGTCAATCAGGCGGTCGCTGACGCATATGGCAGCACGGTTGAGGATCTCGTCGGCAAGACCGACGCCGACTTCAACAGGAAAGCCGACGAAGGCACGTTTTTCCGTGGAATCGATCTGGACGTCATGAACACCCGCGAAGAACGATTCATCCCGGAGGAAGTCGTGACCGATGCTCACGGGAATCGACGGTGGGTTCAAACCGTGAAACGTCCCATCCTGGATAGCACCGGTCGCGCAATCATGGTACTCGGCGCCGCGACCGATATCACTGACCGCAAGCGCATGGAAGAAGCCCTCCGCCAACGCGAGCGGGATCTGCGCGCCGCGATCGAGGAACGCGAACGGATCAGCCAAGACCTGCACGATGGTATCCTGCAGTCGCTCTTTGCCATCGGCCTTACCCTCGAAACGTCCAAATCGATGATGTCTCCAAGGAAACGCAAGACGTCCGGCCCACCACTCGATCAGGCCATTGACCAACTGAACCGGGTCATGCACGAAATCAGGAACTTCATCGCGGGGCTGGGCTCCGACTTGCTCCATGGGAAGGACTTGCCAACGGCGTTGCAGCATATGCTGGACTCGATGACGCAGAACCATACTACGCGCGTGCGCCTCGCGGTCGAGGAACGTGCGGCGCAAGCCGTATCGGCTGAACAGTCTTTGCATTTGCTCCACGTCATCCAAGAAGCAGTGAGTAACTGCATCCGGCACGGCTGCGCCCAAAACGCCACGGTGTCGCTGAAGATGCTGAAGCAGGGGATCCGGCTGAGCATTCGCGACAACGGGAGTGGATTCAGCCCGGAGGCTGCTAAGGGAACCGGGCATGGGTTGATCAACATGGCGGCCCGTGCACAGAAGATCGGAGGACGGTTCACCGTCTTATCAAAGGCGAACGAGGGAACACGCGTCGTACTGGATCTGCCGAAAGAGGCTTCTTCTGCCCACCGCTAGAGACAAACCAATTCGCCTCCTCTTGGTCGACGATCATGAGGTAGTCCGGGTGGGCCTGCGAACCGTCTTACACAACAATCACGGCATTACCATCGTTGGTGAGGCGGGATCTAAAGCCGCCGCGGTGCGGGCGGTCAAGCGGCTCCGACCTGACATCGTCCTGATGGATGTCCGACTCCCAGACGGATCCGGAGTCGAAGCCTGTCGGGATATTCTCACCAGCCATCCTACTACCCACATCATCTTTCTCACATCGTATGCCGATGATGAGTCCGTCCTGGCAGCCGTGCTGGCCGGCGCACATGGATATGTCCTCAAGGATATCGACTCCAGCCGATTGATTCGATCAATTCGTGCCGTCTCGAGCGGCCAATCGATTCTCAATCCGGCCCTCACCCAACGGGCGTTGAATTGGATTAAAACCTGGCCAGCCCAAGCAGGTCTGGTGCGCGGACAATCCCTTTCCCCTCAGGAAGAACGCGTGCTCGCGTTAGTGGCGGAAGGATTGACCAACAAGGAAATTGCGACCACGATGCAACTTAGCGATAAGACGGTCAAAAATTACCTCGCCAACATGTTCCAAAAACTGCATATCTCACGACGCGCACAAGCCGCTGCCCTCTTCGTCAAACGTCAGGGCTGACAGTATTCCCGCGTCGGCTCGGCCCTAACCGGTGGACTGTGCACCAGCACTCTTGCTGGCGACGTATATGCCTCGACTTCACGCGACTCACCCATCCCGCAGCCTGTTAAAGCCATATGACCCTGTTCCATCTTGGGTAACGACCCTATACACGCTTTGGCGTCGATATTGATATGAGATTGGAGCTGACAATGACGCATTGTTTGTTTGCCCGCTTACCAGGGAGTTGGTACAGTCGGAAATCTCCTTTGGAAGATACAACAGCGCGGGGA
>JBBRRM010000275.1:0-4578 GCA_038275915.1 Nitrospirales bacterium | reverse complement strand
GTATCGATCAAAGGCTCCTTTCCCACGTCCGTTGATGGCAGTGTTGTCATTATTGCTTTCTCCAGTAAGCACCGTAAAGCTGACGAATGAAATGTCCGTAACCAGCAAACGCGTTCGCGAGTAGAAGACTTTGGGACCGTTGGCTCCCACTGAGTTGGCCTGGAAGTTATTGTTATTCATGATGCCCGCCACATACTCCAGCCGATTGAATAAGGTTCCTCTGACATCGGCAAAATAGTCGCGCTCTTGAATGAAATCTATCGTGCCGGCAGCGCTGTTCCTCGATCCACCGCCGCTTCCAACCGAAGTGAGGTAGGGTGAGCTGATCACATCGCGGATACCACCGCTGGTTTCCGTGAAAATGCCGAAGGGCATACGAAACACACCCATCCGAATGACGTTCAGATTGGGCGCGATGCTGGGCATCGGTCTGAAATCGATATACGCTTCACGAAACATCGTGGACGTAGCCGCAGTTCCTGCCGGATTTGCCGTACGGTTGGTACAGTCGGTACCCGGGTTACAGCCTGGTGTGTTGTTGGTCAAGTTGTTACTCTGCATTTCCAATAGAGTGTGCCATTTCGGGATATATTCATTGATTTTTCCGTACATGAGTACCTCGGACCGTCGAATCGAAAGGTTATCTTGGCTTTTGCCCTCAGCGACATGGGCGTTCTGGTGTGTGTAGAGGAACTGCAGGGCGTTCAATCCGATGTTAAACTTGCCGCTCAGCGACGGAAGCCTTTCGATCTTAGCTTTCCACTCTTCAAGAACGCCTAAGCGCCGATCCATATTCGCCCCGGGATCCGGTGCGGAGGCAGGGGGAACAGGTGCCTGATCTCCTTGCCCAGTCTGTGCTGGTCCCTGGCTCTGATCGGGGAGATCGGCTGCTTTGGCCTGTCCGCCTGGTACCAGCGGACCCAGCATGACTAGAATGCAGACTGCAAAAACGACCCCGTTCCTTCGCATAAAACTCTTCCCCTTTCCAACGCCTCACGTAGAGGCCTACTGAAGTTTGCTTTAGGTTGCCGGCTACAGCATGGGCAACCCATGTTCGGTGGCTGCTATGTATCGCGTTCTTGTAACGCTCTTCTCAGGTTCTCGTTACGGAACTGTTAATTTGTTTGCGACGGCGTATGGCCCTGCGTGGTTTGTTTGGTTTCAACATTCTTCCTCAGTACCATGGCGAAAAAGAGCTCGAGTGACTGATGCGACGGACTCAGGAAGGATCACGCAACCGGTATCCAATGCCCCACACCGTTTCCGCAAAGCTTAGTGCGTCTTCCGACGTTCGAAGTTTGTGTCGTAACTTCGACATATGCGCATCAACTGTTCGAACCTCGACGTAGGTGCCTTCTCCCCAGACCCGTTGTAAGAGCTCCTCCCGCCGATATACCTTTCCCGGGCATGCTGCTAGGCTGCACAACAAAGCAAATTCTATTGGGGTTAGATGAATGGAACGGCTTCCCATCTGCACGAGATGGCGTTGCCTATCAATCGTTAGGAGGCCGATGATGAGCCTAGATTGCTGTTTCATAGAGGAAGTCTTCCGACCCTTGGACTGCAGCTTTTGGGCCGGCCGGGCTGATCGATCACCCACAAACATTCTCCGTATGAGAGACCTATTCAAGTTTGATGCGATGCGGAGGAGCATCGGAAGTAACTGCCATGAGTCTAGTGAGGACGCGTTATCAACCTGTAACTCGGATGTTAAGAACGTGTAAATTATCTTGTTTGTCAGCTTCGCCAAGTGGCCCCGTCGCATAACAGCCAAGGTTGATGAACACATCACTTCTCTTGCGAGTTAACAAAAAGTTTACATACCTGTGACCGTGCCGGAATGGACGATCTATATGGTTACGCCCAGATGAAGCGAACTATTTCAAAGGGCTTGCGGTACGACGACGTGTCACATAGTTTTCGATAAATGGGAGGAGCGCACATGCGGATTGCACGGTTTGTGGGTTGTGTCACGTTGACCGGATTTCTGGGAGCCTTCTGCTCTTGGAGTCTCCTGGCCCAGGCAGACCAAACGGCTCTCATTAAAGTCGATGGGTCGAGTTCGGTCTATCCGCTCACAGAGGCGGTGGCGGAAGAATTTCAGAAAGCGAACCGGGGTCACATCCGAGTGACCGTAGGCATTTCAGGCACAGGTGGCGGATTCAAGAAGTTCTGTCGCGGCGAGACGGATATTGCTGACGCCTCCAGACCGATCCTGAAGGAAGAAATGGAGCTCTGTCAGAAAAACGGCATTGCCTATTTCGAGCTGCCCATCGCCTTTGATGCCTTGACGGTCGCGGTGAGTCCGAAGAACACCTGGCTCACATCTATCACGGTCGAGGAGTTGAAGAAAATGTGGGAACCGGCAGCCCAGAACAAAATCACGAAATGGAATCAGATCCGTTCTGATTGGCCGGATGCACCGCTCGTCCTCTTTGGTGCTGGCTCCGATTCCGGCACGTTCGATTACTTCACCGATGCCGTGGTGGGAAAAGCGAAGTCCAGCCGCGGAGATTACACGGCCAGCGAGGACGATAATGTGCTGGTACAAGGCATTGAGAACAATAAGAATGCGTTGGGGTATATACCATTTGCGTATTACGCGGCCCAGATGAAGAAGCTGAAAGCGGTCGCCATTGTAGGGAAGAATGGCCCGGTCCTGCCCAGCGCGGAAAATGTCGTCAAAGGAACCTATCAGCCCCTCTCACGGCCCTTCTTCATCTATGTCAGCGAAAGCGCAGCCAAGCGCACGGAAGTCAAAGACTTCGTCGACTATTACTTGACGGAAGGTCCCAAGCTCATTGCAGAGGTCCGATACATTCCACTGCCGGCACAAGCGTATGGTATGGCACGTGAGCGGTTCCAAAAAGGACTCGTGGGAACCGGGTTTGGCGGTGTGCCCGAAGTCGGACTTGCGGTTGAAGAGATCATGAGCCGTCCCCCAAAACGGTAGACATCTATGTGTCCACTTGCTGGCCTTGACTCCGGAGTGCGTACAGACGAAGAGATGAGGGTAGTTCATGAGTAAGGCCATGGTCGGGATGCAGGACGCGATTCGTATCAAGAACACAGACGCCATCGTAGAGGCGGCTGAGCACCGCCGTTGGCGTCAGCGACGCGAACGGGTGATCGAGGCTGGACTGTTTGTTGCCGCGCTGACGTCCGTGGTGACAACCGTCACGATCCTCGCGGTGCTCGTCTCCGAATCGGTGGGTTTTTTCAGGACGGTGCCCCTTACGGACTTTTTTACCGATACACTCTGGACGCCCCTCTTTGCCGACCCCCACTATGGAATTCTGCCACTTCTTGCCGGCACCCTCGTCACCAGCGGGGTCGGTCTCCTCGTGGCGATTCCCCTCGGCACTGTCGCGGCTATCTATCTTTCCGAGTTCTCCTCATCTCGTTTGCGAGAAGTCATAAAGCCTGCGTTAGAGCTCCTGGGCGCAGTCCCGACGGTCGTGTACGGGTACTTTGCTCTGATCGTCGTCACCCCTGCACTCCAACATCTGTGGCCGGATCTACCTGGGTTCAACATGCTCGGTCCCGGTATCGTCATCGGCATTATGATCATGCCGTTCGTGATCTCACTCAGCGAAGATGCGATGCGGGCTGTGCCGATGGTCTTGCGGGAAGGCTCCTATGCGATGGGGGCGACCCGTCTGCAGACTGCTTGGCGCGTGGTGGTGCCAGCTGCTACTTCCGGCCTTGTAGCCGCCTATGTGCTCGGAATCTCGCGAGCCGTCGGCGAGACTATGGTAGTGGCGATCGCGGCGGGGCAAAACCCGAATCTCACCTGGAATCCTCTGGAGCCGGCGGCCACTATCACTGCCTACATCGTCCAGGTGGCCCTGGGAGATCTGCCGCATGGCAGTATTGGCTATCAGAGCATTTTTGCCGCAGGACTTACCCTGGCCGTGATGACCTTTGCCTTCAATATCCTCGGACATATGATGCGGAAGCGGTTTCGGGAGGCCTATTAATGTCGGCTCAGTCCTCCTCACATCCGCACCCATCCATCGCACGACGCAAGATCGCCGAGACACTGTTCAAGATATTGGGTCTTTGCGCACTCGCCATCGCAGTCGGCACGCTGGTCTTGTTATTCGGTGCGCTCGTATTTCAAGGCATCACCCGAATCGACTGGCAATTCCTCATGTCATTTCCCTCCCGTCATGCGTCCCAAGCAGGCATCCTTCCCGCGTGGGTCGGTTCAACCCTGATCATGCTGGTCACGGCACTGGTGGGCGTGCCGCTGGGCGTTGCAGCGGCGATCTACCTGGAGGAATATGCGCGGAAGTCGTGGATGACCGAATTGATCGAAGTGACGGTTACGAACCTGGCCGGGGTGCCGTCGATCATCTATGGCCTACTGGCGCTCGGGTTATTCGTCTATATCCTGGGCCTGGGGGAGAGCATTCTTGTCGCAGGCCTGACGTTGGCACTGTTGATTCTCCCGGTGGTCATCGTCACAACGCGGGAAGCGATTCGTGCGATTCCGGTGGAGATTCGGGAGGCGGCCTATGGGTTGGGCGCCACCAAGTGGCAGACGATTGCCCATCACGTCCTCCCCTATTCGAC
>JBBRRM010000274.1:0-4603 GCA_038275915.1 Nitrospirales bacterium | reverse complement strand
CCCAAAAGAGCCGGAACAGCACTTCCAGCGGCCCCTGCAAGGTGCCCCAGCGGCAGAGTGAGAAAAACAGATAGTTGATCGTCATCGAGGTCACGTCGTCCGCCGGTTCCCCCCACTCCCCTCGTGACCGATCGAGCACTGAAAAATCTGATCCTTTCCGGAACAAGACATTCCAGGGGTGAAAATCTCCATGGACTTGCGACAGGCGCTGGCCCTCCCCGTGCAAGCGCCAGCGCCACCGGTTGCAGGCTTCTTCAACCCCGCGCAAGAGATCCACAGAGATGAACTCATAACGGTTCGGGTAACTGTCGGTCAGCCCCATAATACATTCGCCGTGGCCGATCAACTCCCGAAGCCGACGCCGATAGAGGGCGGGATCGCTCAATTTTCTCGCATGGATCTGCGCCAGATACCGGGCAAGGGCCACGACCCGTTGCCGATCTTGTTTGTGGAGGACCCTGCCCTTTGCGAGACGTTGGAGGTCGAGATGATAACTACTCCCCTCCGTCCACTGCGTGAGGACAAAAAACTCCCGTGCCGATGCGACCGACATGAGCTCTTGATCAGCCGTAAATGCCCCCACGTCGAGCGCCTTCACGTGGTGCGGTAGGCGGCCATAGGAGTCATAATCCCAGAGGATCGCCTGGGCCCGGTCCGCCGGATGCTCATGACCGAACGGCCCAGGACTCATCGTCTCCAGCACCGCCGACCGGACTGTACGTCCAATTTGAAAGGTCAATTTGACGGGTGAACCATACCCATACTGTTTATAGGTGCCCCGGGAACTTTCTTTTCCGATGACCCCATAAGTCAGCAGGGTCACCTTAGGGCCGAACCGGCCGCGAAGGTATCGCTCCAGGGACTCTTTCTTAAGCGTGGGCATTGTCATGAAGATACGCAATTCATGTTTGATTCCACAAGATACGGTTCACGCGCGGGACGGGATGCTCAGGAGCCCCTACTCAACTCGCGGCATAAACTGGCGCATTGAGCTTCACTACCAAGGGTGCCACTGAGGAAATATGCGCCACTCGAAGCCAAGGCTAGGGCAGATGGCGCAAGGCCAGAGGCAAGGATGATCAGGCCTATGGCCTCACGCCTCTAACCTCCTCCTTCCTTGTGGGAACGGCACACCACTTGCTGATATCAACCACCAAGGGACCACGATCCACTTCTAGAGGAGGCAGCATGGAGCTGGAAATTGAAAGCAGAAACATCGAAATGGCCCCTCGTTGGAAAACTGAGATCGAAACCCGCATGGCAGACCTCCAGCAGCGGCATGAAGATCTGATCCATGGACGAGTCACGCTGACCAAGAATCTTCACCACAAGAAGTTGTCTAACGTTGCCGAGACGCTCATCGTCGTCACGCTCCCTGGTCGCCATACCATGACGGCCCGTAAGGAAGACAAGACGTTCGAGGAGGCCATTAAAACCGCCTTTGACGCCATTGCCATCGAACTCCGAAAATTCAGGGAGAAACGGCGTCGCACCGAGGTACGCACCGCTCCGATCCCTCCATTTCGAGGTGTGGTCTGCAAACTCTTTCCGAAGGAAGGATACGGATTCATCCTCAAGGAAGGCGGCGGCGAGGTGTATTTTCACAAACACGCGCTGCAGGATCTCGCGTTCGAAGAATTGAGTGACGGGACTGATGTCGTCTTTAACCTGGAAGAGGGCGAGAAGGGCCCTCAGGCTACGACGGTCCGTCGTCCGTCCGCCATCGTCCCATAGGAGTCACGAGGACCGCCGGCCTTATCTCAGCATTGTCCTCAAGCCTGACCTCATAGCGCCGGCTGAGTCTTTCAGTAATCTGCCCCAAAAGGCCCGAAAAGGTATTTCATGCCCATGTACGACTATACGTGTCTGGACTGCGGGAAGGAATCGTTGGTGGTCTTGACCCTGAAGGAACATGAATCCACTAAAGTGACATGCCCGAAATGCGGCAGCACCAAGATGCAGCAACTTTATTCGCCGTTTGTGGCCCACACTACCAAGAAAAGCTAGGACATTACGATGCGTGTCATTTCCCGGACCGTGATGTCGGTACTCAGAGTCACGCTGAGCATGGGACTCTTTGGTCTGCTGTTCGCTCCTCTTCTCGCCGCTCAAGAATATCCCGCCGATATCACGCGCGGCAAAGCCGTGTATCAGCGCAATTGCCAAGCCTGCCACGGGGTCGGAGGCTGGGGGGATGGACCGGACGCCAAAAACCTCAAGGTGGCACCGGCCAATTTTCATCGTTTCATGTCCTTCCTGAAATCTGATGAAGAACTGTTGACAACCATCGAACATGGGATCGTCTTCAGCCCAATGCATGCATGGCGAGGACAGTTGACGGACGGAGAAATGCAAGACGTGGTGGCCTACGTTCGGCTGTTGGCCCAACAGGGACGGTAGCCGAAGTCTTACCAACCTTCGTGTCGTTGCTATGATCGTCGCGAAGTGATGAGTTCAGTAAGGGAAGAGCTGTATGTCGGCGATGCCTTGCTGATCGCCGATGTCCAGAACGACTTTCTCCCAGGTGGAGCCTTAGGGGTGAAGGCAGGCGACGAGGTCATCCCCATCCTGCGTGGGTACGTCGATCGTTTCCAATCACACGGCCTGCCGATTTTTTTGTCGCAAGATTGGCATCCTCCCGACCATTGTTCCTTTCGCGAACAGGGCGGGCCCTGGCCAATCCATTGTGTTGCCGGGTCGGCCGGCGCTCTGCCGCCCCCCTCGTTCCCCATTCCGGAGACGGCCACCATCATTCATAAAGCGACCCTGCCGGACAAGGAAGCCTATTCAGCCTTCCAAGATACGCCCCTGCACAAGCACTTGCAGACTGCGGGCATCGGGCGACTCTTCATCGGCGGCCTCGCAACGGACTACTGCGTCCTCCAGACGGTCAAAGACGCGCGGGTGCTCGGCTACCATGTCTGCCTGCTGACCGATGCCATTCGGGCCGTCAATGTGGCCTGGGAGGATGGACGCAAGGCGGAAGAGGCCATGATTCGATTGGGGGCGATCCCGACCCGTCTAGAAAGTCTCGCTGCATGAATCCCTGCTCCAGTGTTCTCCTAACCGACCTCTATCAACTCACCATGCTCCAGGCCTACGTCGACCAAGAAATGATGGATACCGCTGTCTTTGAGTTTTTCGTCAGGAGGTTACCGGCCCAACGTGGCTTCTTGATGGCCGCCGGGTTGGAGCAAGTCCTGGATTTCTTGGAGCAGCTGCAGGTCAGCCCGGCTGAAATGGAATGGCTTAAGCAGACCCGGCGGTTCAATCGATCGTGCCTGGACTATCTAGAAACCTTGCGGTTCTCCGGCGACGTGCACGCCATGCAGGAAGGAACGGTTTTCTTTCCGAATGAGCCGATCCTTCGCGTGACGGCTCCCCTCCCCCAAGCGCAGCTCATCGAAACCAGGGTCATGAATCTGCTCAACTTTCAGACGCTCATCGCCTCGAAAGCGGTGCGATCGGTCTTGGTGGCCGGCGGGAAACCGCTCATCGATTTTGGATTGCGCCGGGCTCACGGCGCGGAGGCCGGCTTGCTCGCCGCGCGAGCCAGCTATCTGGCCGGCTTCGCCGGAACCGCGACGGTCCTCGCCGGTATGGAATATGACATTCCGATCTACGGCACCATGGCCCATTCCTTTGTGCAGGCCCACAAAGACGAGAAGACCGCTTTCGAGCATTTCGCTCTGGCGCAACCGAAGAATGCGGTCCTCTTGATCGATACCTATGACACGGAGGCAGCGGCACACAAAGTTGTGGCGCTGGCTCCGAGCTTGAGACAACAGGGCATCATGGTGAAGGGAATGCGGTTAGATAGCGGCGACCTGGCAGACCATGCGCGAAAAGTCCGGCGCATCTTGGATGAGGGGGGCTTGCCACAAGCCCAGATCCTGGCGAGCGGCAATCTGGACGAATACCAACTGCAGCGGCTGATCGCCAGCGGTGCGCCGATCGACAGTTTTGCCGTCGGTACCGCCATGACCACGTCGGCCGATGCCCCGTCACTCGATTGTGCCTACAAACTTCAAGAATATGCGGGCCGACCCTGCCGGAAGCGATCGGAAGGGAAAGCCACCTGGCCTGGGCGTAAACAGGTTTACCGACAGTATGCCCGCGATGGACGATGTGAATACGATCTCGTCACCACGGCGCACGCCCCCGGAGCAGGAGATCCGCTCTTGCATCCCGTGATGACAGAGGGTCGCCGCCTCGTTCCTGCTCAGAAATTGACGGAGTTACGTCAACGGGCCGCCGCACAGTTGGCACTGTTGCCCGATTCACTTCGGAGTCTAAAGTGCGACCACCCGTATGACGTTCGGATCTCGCAACCGCTTCAGGATCTCGCCCTAACCGTGGACGAATGTGTAGAGTGATCATGCCCCACCTCACTGAAGAATCTTTTTCAAGGAGACACGAATGAACAGAACGTATGTCGGAGTCTGTGCTGGCCACGCTGTATTGATCGCGGTGCTGATCATCAGCATACCGGCCATCACCCATGCAGCAGGGTCGAGTCAGGCAGGCAGTCACCCCACCCGCTGTGAGGGCCCGTATAGAAAGAAAGCCGTTCCGCTCAAGCAGCTGCAGGCGATCGTGGAAT
>JBBRRM010000273.1:0-4630 GCA_038275915.1 Nitrospirales bacterium | reverse complement strand
GATATTCCCATCCCACGCCGGTGCGGTTGAGCGGGGTTCCATTTTCACGAGCTGCCACTTCCAGTGCCCGTTGATCTTTGGCTTCTCCGAAGTGGTAGATTTCAATTCCCTTCACGGAGCGTTGTGGATGAGAATTCACATGGATGGAGATGAAGAGGTCCGCCTCCTGCCCATTGGCAAACTTAGCCCGGTCTTCTAACTCGACGAACTGGTCCCGTTCGCGTGTCATAAGAACGCGGACTCCTGCCTGCTTGTTCAAAAGATCGCGTAGTTTCAACGCGACTTTCAGCGTGATGTCTTTTTCTTCCGTTCCCCGCTGGCCGTGCGCGCCAGGATCTTTGCCCCCGTGCCCGGGATCGATGACAATGGTCTTAAACGATCTGGATCGAGGTTGAACAGGTTGCGGAGGAGTAGAAGGTGGAACAGCCAGGTCTAGCGATGGTTCGACGGCGGGAACGGTCACAGGTTCACTGGAAGGCACGATATCAATGACAACGCGATAAGGATTTGCCAATGTGAGCACCTTATAGCTTTGAAATGAACCGGCTGGGAGAGACACTTCAACAGTTCGTTCCGATGTTTGGGTAATTATGAATGGTTTGGCAATCTTGCCAGCGGAAAGCTTCAACTTAGCGGATGGACTTAAGGTGGCGTTGGGAATTTCGATAGTGACTCCCTCGGCCTGAAGTTCTGGGTACTTGCTGGGGCGGGTCTTTGCATCGAGATCGAGCACGAGCCTCGTAAACCCCGGTGAGCTGGCGGTCCGAAGGTTCTGTATCGTCGTCAGCCGGAGCGGAGTGGGAGACATGTGGACAGGGGAGGTCCGAGATCGTTTAGACTTGTCGGAAGGCTCCTCAGGCGCTGCCGCATATGCTTGGCCGGTGTGAAACGGATCGAGGGCATGGCCAGGGAGGCCGAAGAGTCCGACCAGGAAGGCGAGGGTAAGAATGCGCCATAGGGCTGATCGCATGGTGTTCACTGCGTTGACGGGATAGAGAATATTTCTCAGATGTTCGCTCCGTTGTCAAGGGGATTGACCTTGTCTAAGGGAGGCTCGAGTCGATTGACAGGATGCGGCGTGGGCAGTAGGGTCTACAGCCATGCCACTCCACCTCATTGTCGATGGTTATAATCTCTTGGCTCAGATGAGCCGGATTGGTGGGGGAAGGAGCGTCCATTCCGAGATGGTGCGCGAGACCTTCCTTCGCGACCTGGCGGCCTATCGTCAACGAAAGGCACATGCGATCACGGTTGTCTTTGATGGGTGGCAACAAGGAGGGGGCACCGAAAGGCGTGAGCATCGGCTCGGTCTCGAGGTCATCTTTTCTCGAAGGGGAGAAAAAGCCGATCAGGTGATTCAACGTCTGGCTGCGGAATTTGGATCCGACTGCGCGGTGGTGAGTTCAGATCGTGAAATCATCGACTTCGTGAAGGCGCACGGAGCATTTGTGATGAGGGCTCAGGAGTTTGTTGAGAAATTGCGCGAGGGGAGGGCTCCGACCGGTATATCAGCCCATAAAGAACTCGATACAGGAGAGGACCGTCGACCGAAACGAGGGCCGGAGAAACGCGGGAACCCGCGGAAACTGCCGAAGGCGCAACGGGAGCGCAGCCGAAAACTCAAGCGATTTTGAACAGGCGTTTTGCATTTTCGGTCGTGATGCGTCCGATGGTTTCGGCCGACATGCCTGGCGCATCGGCGTGCAGCTCCGCCAGCTTGTGGGCCACGAAGGACACGTAGGCAGGTTCGTTTCGTGTGCCTCGGTGAGGGATGGGCGTCAGGTATGGGCAGTCGGTTTCAATCAGGAGGCGGTCCAATGGAGCAGTTTTCGCGATGTCCCTAAGCATCGTCGCATTCTGAAACGTGAGAATCCCGGAGAACGAGAGATAGAATCCTAGATCCAGCGCATCCTTCGCCAGCCATGCATCCCCTGAGAAGCAGTGGAAAACCCCGCCGATTTCTGCCGCGCGCTCCTCTTTCAAAATTGTAATCGTATCGTCTTGGGCCTCTCGCGTGTGAATGATCACCGGGAGTGTCAGCTCATGTGCGAGCTGGATCTGTTCGCGAAATCGTTCACGCTGCTCCTTGGGCGATGAATGATTGTAGTGATAATCAAGGCCGATTTCGCCATAGGCGACCACCTTTCTATTCTGTGCCAGACGGCGGAACTCGTCGTACCAGCCCTCGAGGATATGCTTCACTTCATGTGGATGGACGCCGATGGAAGCATAGACGAATGGATGTTGCTCCGCCAGTGCGACCGCTGCCTGGCTGGTCGCCAAATCGCAGCCGATGGTGACAAAGGCATCGACACCGGCTTCCCTGGCTCTGGCAATCATTGCCTCGCGATCACCGTCGTAACGGGCGTCATCGAGGTGCGTATGGGTGTCAATGAGCATTGCGAATCGATACTAGCATGGGCCTCCGTGCTTGAGAAAGCCTCTCCGCTCCATATCGTTTATAGAATAGAAGTCGATGTGATGGACAATAGTCTAAAGACAGATAGTCTCCGCACGAGGTCGATCGGGCTGTGGAGATTGCCAGGGAAGTCCTTCCCTCTGGGGGAACTGAAGTGGATTAGATTGCTGAAACAATGGAGACGACATGGTTCAGATCGGCTTGCACCAACCAGGAGGTTCGTCGCAGAGGCGGCGAATGCATCATATGAATTGATCAATACAGTGGAGCAGTCTTGAAAATATGCGACTGGCGATTACGACCGTCGGTGAAATGTTTCCCTGGGCTGATCCCATTCACAATAGTGGGGCATTTGGATTGCCTGGCCGCATTCTTGTGTGTATAACTGCGCTCGTGCCGCTAGTATCGTACGTCACCGCTCTGCCTATGTGATGGCTCGAGCAAATGACGCAATGGCGGCGGTAAGCAAATCCTCTTCAGTAATTTGATTTCGCGAGGCCCTATGATTGAATTGTTGGGTTTAGGAGCTGTTGCTGGTGTCATTCCGGTCTATCTGGGAATTGGGGCAGCCCTGTTGCTTGGAAAGGTACTGCCACGATCTTGGGAAGGTGGGTTGATCGGTATAGCCACCGGGGTACTGGTGTATCTGTTCTTCGACTTAATGCACGAAGCAGTCGAGCTTAGTGGAGCGCGCGATGTTCTTTCGTGGGCCGTATTTTTAGGGAGTCTCGGCGCAAGCCTGATCGGTCTTGTTGCACTGGAATCGAGTCAGATTTTTGGAGGTCGACCAGCGGGCAGATTGCTGTCCCTTCCCTTTATGATCGCCATCGGGATGGGCTTTCATAATTTAGGGGAGGGGTTGGCGATCGGCGCCAGCTATGCGAACGGTGAATGGGCCCTCAGCATGCTGCTGGTGACGGGTTTTGCCTTGCACAATGGCACCGAAGGGTTCGGCATTGTCGGAGCAGCCGGGAAAACGCCGGTGCAGTGGACGGACGTGTTTCTGCTCGGTTTAATCGCAGGCGGTCCTACGTGCCTCGGAACTTTGCTGAGCGGGCAGGGCCTCTCGCCATACTTGTCTATCTCTTTCTACACGCTGGCTGCTGGTTCTCTTCTGTATGTCATTCTCTCGCTCACAGCAATTTCCTACACGGCTTCTCGGCGCATACAAGTCGCCTCGGGGATTTTCGTTGGTATCGCTCTGATGTATATTACGTCGATGTTGCTCGTTCTGTTCGGCGGAATCCACACCTAGCGTTCCTTCTTCGAGATTTCAGTGAGTCTGAATCCATACATCTATTTGTGCAAAGGAATCGGGAAAACCGGGTTATGTGAAATAGTCAGGCGACATCGTGCCTGTCCTTAGGCAGTAGAATGCATTAATCCAAGTCTGGAAGCGCTCCGTTCCTAATTGGCTTTTTTGACAGATGACGGGACAGAAACGGTAAGAATGCTGGGGTTGCGCCGGGGAGCGATTAGACCGGCCGCGAAGTGATGGCTTCGGCCAGTTCGCTGAGAAGAGATTCCGTCTCGTCCCAGCCGAGACAGGCGTCGGTGATGGAGACGCCATGGGTCAGTGAGATGCCTTGCTTCCAGATTTGTTTGCCCGGGTTGAGATTACTTTCGAGCATAATTCCCATAATGGATTGGCGGCCTTCGCGGAATTGCTTGAGAACATCCCGCGCGACGAAGCTCTGACGTAGGTGATCTTTGTTGGAGTTATCGTGCGAACAGTCGATCATGATGGGACGGACGATGCCCTCACTTGACACGACGGCCTCGGCACGGGCCACATGTTCGGCCTCATAGTTGGTTTTCCCACCACCGCCTCGCAGGACGATATGACGGTCGGGGTTGCCCGCGGTCTTAATGATCGAGGTGAGCCCGTCGGAATTGATGCCTAGAAAATGATGCGGCTGCTTTGCCGCGACCATCGCATTCCAGGCCACCTGAAGATTGCCCTCTGTGCCGTTCTTGAAACCAACCGGCATTGAAAGCCCGCTGGCCATTTCACGGTGCGGCTGGCTTTCGGTGGTACGGGCGCCGATCGCAACCCAACTCCACAGGTCGGCAATGTATTGGGGTGACACCGGATCTAAGGCTTCAGCCGCGCAGGGAATCCCGAGTTTGTTGATGTTGAGAAGAATTGTTCTCGCCAGTTCCATCCCGGTGGCGATATCGCAGGTGCCGTCCAGGTGCGGATCGTTGATC
>JBBRRM010000272.1:0-4654 GCA_038275915.1 Nitrospirales bacterium | reverse complement strand
CGCGGTCATCAGTGCGCCTCGCCATCTGTTGGCTGAATTGCGGCGGAGCGCGGTGTCGACCGATCTGCCGAAGGGGTTGGTACTGTTGTCCGGACCGTCGTCGGTCTATCGACTGGGTCTCTGTGCCGCGGTCGATCGCGCGTTGGTTGGCGAACCGGTGTTGTATCTAGCCGGTGCCAATGTCTTCGACCCGTTCTTAGTGGGGCGTTTGGCTCGGGCGAGTCGTGTGGCACCGGCCCAGGTGCTGCAACAGATTCGGGTCTCACGGGCTTTCACCTGTCATCAAATGGTTCGGTTGGTTACGGATTGTCTGCCATCGGCGTTGCGCGCCTATGATGCTCGATTCGTCATTCTCGCCGGTCCGCTCGAGACGCTGTACGATCAGGCGGTAACGGAGCCTGAAGCGATGCGGCTTTTTCGTGCCATGACAGAGGCCCTGCAGAACCTGGCTGACCAGGGTGTGCAGGTGCTGTGCGTGAGCCCGCTCCCGCCTCCGGCATCCGGTGGACGCGGTCGATTTGTGACGACACTCCGTGCGCAGGCGCGTCGGGCGATCGACCTCTGCGAGGCCGAGGAGGGGCTGTGGCTACGTGAAGAGGGAGGGTCTGAGCCCAGATGCTGGATGATTCCACGTCTGCTCTGGAATCGGTTGTAAGCGTCAGGCGCATGCTTGCGATGTTCATGCAATTGGTCTAATGGGGAATCACCCCTTCACGATGCAACTGCATCTCAGCCGGCATGGCGGTGCGCTGCATGAAGATCAGCGGCGGGCGATAGCGATGCAGCGTTAGGGGGTTTAGTAGAGAGACTGCACGATTTCAGTGGTATTGAAGAGCATCGTGTTGAGGCGAGTGTATACAGCGTGGCCGAAGTAGTGGTCGCGCACATTCGTTGACCCGGTGGAATCTTTGTAGTCGACGAGAATCCCCAGCCCCTCACTCGGGATACGCACGGCACGTCGAGCACATTCGAGCCATCGTTCGAATCCATCAAACGGTTCCACGAGTTCCCACAGGGCTTTCTCGGCCGCCTTGGCTGCTTCGCTCGTCGGCACGGCATCGCTGCCGGCCACGGCCAGCTCCTGCACATAATCTCCGCCCCACGCGATCGGCATTTCCATCGTGATCTGAGGCAACTCCATCTTCGAGAGCCAGGTTTTTCCATCCGTCCGAAGATTTCGGTGGTTGACGATGTGCAGCAGCTTGCCCAACCCGGATGGATCCCATCCATAGCGTACGGGCATGCCAAATGTGACGATGTCCAGTGTCGCTCCGTTGAGGAGCGTGCCAGTCGACAGTAAGGGCGCGACACGTTGGATCGTCGAGGTGAGTTCCGGTCGATTGATCTGCGGGGCATAAGTCGATAGAAGGTCGAGCAGCCGTGCCCGGCTACTGGTTGAGGTCACACACAAGAGGTTCGAGACGAGGGCGAGGACTAACCCGGCCTGTCCATGAGCCTGTACGAGAATCCGGTCTCCCGCGCTCAACTTATGGGTCTCGGTCCAGTCACGAAGACGTCCAAGCATTGAGACGGTCGCCAGGGCACGGCCCAGGTGATGGTGCTCACTGGACCAGAGCTCGCGAACGCAATGGATCGGACGATCCAGGCCCCGGTTGAGCGAGTCTTTCATCAGTTCCACATAAGCGTGTGTGAAACTACCGGCGTCTCCGATCTGTTCATCGAGCAGCCGCTTCGTGACGTCATCGTTCATTAGCGGGGGCTTCACACCGCCGGGCAGCGATGCAATGCCGTTGCTGCTTTCGCGCATCAGAGCCAATAAGGCATCGAGTCCCGCCACGCCGCGCGAATAGCCGCGCTTGAGCCCGCCGAGATTATCTAACCGTTGGACTCCGAAGAGGTCGGTTCCCTTGATGGAGCCGTGCAGCAAAACGATCACACGAACACCAGCGCGTGAAAGGCGCTTGCCAAGGGCGCCCATCGCCTCCTGTCCGAGCGGTGACTCGGTCAGAGCCGTCGGGGTGAATTCACGAACGGTGAGCCGCTCGCCGGGGTTCTTTCGTGACATCTCGTCGTGTTGAAAACTGTTTTCGATCGGCATGGGGGAGTTACATACCCGATGTGGGTAACGCACTGCAATGGAGCACCACAGGAAAGGTTATTTACCAATGACCGTTGGGATGGGTTCGAGGCGGTCCGGTGCTGGCTTGGGCTGGATTTGACCCTTGGGCATGACGGCGGTCGCGCTACACGTTTTGCCCTCCTCATCGATCTGGCGATCCACGATTTTCACGCCCTGGAGATATTCTTGGACGATTTCTTCCCGGGTGAGCTCGACGTCCTGTTCCGCTTCTCGCCCGCTCCGTTCACGGATTCGGTCCACCATGTGTTCTTTGACCATCACACGGATTTGTTTCGCGAGATCGGTCCGGGCCGAGAGTTCTGACACCCGCTGGCAGACCATCATGCCTTTATTGAGATCTCCTTGACCTTTTCCGACGAGATACTGTTCCGTGGGATAGGGTCCGCCGTTTTCCGCGACGGTGGGACTGGCGCCCGCCCGTTTGCTCTTTGATTCAGCCCGTTCGGTTTGTGGCGGATGTTGGAACGACTGCTCGACGTAATGATAAGGCGATCCATCGCTTGATTCAGCCGACCAGGCGTTCCCCTGCCACAAGGGTGATAGGGCGATCAAGCTGCAATAATATATGAAGACTACTCTGCCATTCACGAGTTACTTTCCTCCTCTGCCGCCCCCATGACTGCCGCCTCCGCTACGGCCTCCTCCCCCCTTGTGCTCTCCGCCTTCTTGCGTGCGGGGCTCAATCTGATGGGGAACCCGTGACCCTTGGTGCAAAGTTGGCGGATAGATCTGGTTGATCGTCGGAAGGCGACCCGTCATTGGCGACTGCCCTGTCTGCGGCTGGTGCTGCAAAAATTGTTGGAGCGCGAGTGCCGACCTGGAATTCGGTGGTGCGCCGTTGGATGGCGATGTCGGTAGCAGAGGATTCAACTGGTGGATGTCCGTCAAGGTCCGTAAACCGGTCTGGGGTGTTAACTGTCCTGTCGGTGGTTGATTGCCGATTTGCGGCGGAGCTGTTGGAGTGGTATGGGAGATCTCGTTCAGGGTCAATGGAATCGGCCGCGGTCCGGGTACGATCTGATGGGATGGCATGATGGGCTGCATTGATCCCGGTGCAGGGGGGACTGGTGGTTGGGGCGGTGCCGGCGGCTGCCGCGTGATTATCACTTGTTGTGCCACTGGGATATGTGGACTCGTGGGATATAAGCTGCGTGCGGTGTTCAAGAGCGCCTGGGTCTGGGCCAGTCTGATCCAGGAATAGGGATAGACCGCCGGCGAAACAAGCACCCAATCCGTCCAGGCTTGCGAGACCATCGCATTCGATTGCACCCGATTCAGGATGTCTTGGCGTTGCTGGGCCGCCTGCTGTGTCTGCTCGACGGTCGAAGCCTTTCCCAAAGCTTGATTCGCTGCGTCGAGATCCTGCTGTAGTTGATCATATTCCAGTTGCAGCGCGACGAGTTGATGCCGGGCATCCTCATTCTCACGCAAGGCCGCGATGGCAAGGCGCACGTCTTCCGTATCGACCTGGGCCACCAAATCTGTTCCGACAATAACGGTGTCGCCGTCGAGCGATGTGTTGGTGTCTTGCTCCAGGACAAGAACCAAACCAGCGGTATAGGTTCGAATCTCGTCTTTCGTCACATCCAGACCGTCTACAATCGTGATGCTTTCGAGATAGGTTGCAACCTGTTCCAGGGCATTTCGTTTGGCTGCTTCGGTGGCCAGGCGGATGGCGTCTTCTCTCGTGTCACGCTCTCCCATCCGGTGTTCACCCTGGGCAGTCACGACCCGGACCTCTGCCAGAGTAACCAATGGCTCGACAGCCAGGAAGACGAACAGTGCAAGGAAGCTCAGGCTAGGCGAAATGATGCGAGGGAGCGCCCTCTGCGTTGCGCTACGCGGAGTGAAAATTTGTGGCATCCCCCTCACCTTCTGGATAGGACTGACGCGCCAAGGCCGATTCGTTGATACCACAAAGCTTATTAAGCATAGCACCGACTTTGACTGTTGTACCAGGAGCCGTTCCGCCCGCATGAGCCCTGATGGGCCCTGCGAGAGAGGCCGTGCCTCGCTTGCCTTGGCGGAAAACACCATGATAGTTTAGAAGCCCCCTGAGAGAAGAATAGAAAGGACTGATCTGTGCATATGTCAATCAGCCTTAATCGCAGATGGTCGATTCGGATACTGGCCCTTTCCCTTTTCGTTTTTTGTCTGGTCCTTCCGAGGGATGCGGCGGTTGCCGTGGTATCGCCGACGCCCGAACCCACTCTGCCAACGCCTCCGACTGAACACGTGATTCTCTTCGTCCTAGAAGGCTTCGGCCAGAACTCGCTTAAAGGCGGCACGATGCCGACTCTCAGCCGATTGATCAAGGACGGGTCTGTCACCTGGTCTGCCACGGCGGTGAAGCCGGCATTACGGCTGCCCACGATGGCGTCGTTGATTACGGGGATGCCGGTTGAGAAACATGGCATTACCTGGAACACCTTCGAATTCAGTCGTGGCTACCCACGCGCCCCGAGTGTGTTCGACTATCTCGATTTGAGCGGGGGACGCGACAGCGCGATTTTCCTCATGGACGAGTCGCTCTATCAGTTGGCGAGACCCGAG
>JBBRRM010000271.1:0-4660 GCA_038275915.1 Nitrospirales bacterium | reverse complement strand
GGTCGAGGAAAACATACGCTTCTACGCCGACGTCTTCGGCGTCCCGCGCACAGATCGGGAACAGCGCACCCGCCAGCTGCTCGACGCGGCCGGCATGCAACAATTTAAAGCCCGACTGGCAGGCAAACTTTCCGGTGGGATGAAGCAAAAGCTCGGGCTCGTATGCGCACTCATCCATCGCCCCCGTGTGATCCTGCTCGATGAACCCACGAACGGAGTAGACCCAGTCTCGCGCCGCGACTTTTGGCACATTCTGTATTCACTGCTCGAAGAAGGGATCGCCATCCTGATGTCCACCGCCTATCTCGACGAAGCCGAACGCTGTCATCGGGTCGCGCTGCTGCATCAGGGGCGCATCCTCTTCTGTGAAACGCCGGCGAAACTGAAGACGCACCTCAAGGGCGCGGTCCTATCCGTCATTGCTTCGGAACCGCGTCGCGTGCGAGCCGCGCTCGCCGGTGTCGCGGGTGTGCTCAACGCGTTGCTCGTCGGCGATGGCGTGCACCTCCTGGTGGATGATGCCGCTCGCCGGATCCCCGAACTGCGGGCGAAGCTCCAGGAGGCGGGACTGTCGTTCGACCGCTTGGAAGAAGTTGCTCCCACGATCGAAGACCTCTTCGTCGCCGCCACGTCACGGACGGACGGGAAATCCACATGACCAACCATGATACTGCCCCGGTGATCGCCCGAGACCTCGTCAAACGCTTTGGCGATTTCGTCGCGGTCGACCGGATCAATTTGGAGGCACAGCGCGGAGAAGTGGTGGGATTTCTGGGTCCCAACGGCGCCGGCAAATCGACGACGATCCGCATGTTATGCGGATTGCTCCGTCCCACGGCGGGTCAGGCCATTGTGGCCGGCTATGATGTGGCACGGGAGCCGGAATACGTCCGTCAGCGGATCGGCTACATGTCTCAAAAGTTTTCGCTCTACAACGATCTTCGTGTCATCGAAAACATCCGATTCTTTGCCAGCCTCTATGACGTACCAGCGTCGGTGCTGAAGGAACGCGAGTCGTGGGTCCTCGACATGGCCGGCTTGAACGGCCGCGAATCGACCTTGACCGGCACGCTGCCCAGCGGATGGAAGCAACGGCTCGCCTTGGGCTGCGCGGTGCTCCATCGGCCTTCTATTTTGTTTCTGGATGAACCCACATCGGGAGTCGACCCCATCTCGCGACGCCAATTCTGGGAACTGATCCACACGATGGCTGCGGAGGGAGTGACAGTGCTCGTCACCACGCACTATATGGACGAAGCGGAGTATTGCAATCGACTGGTTCTGATCTTTCAAGGCCGCATCGTCGCCTCTGGCTCACCAGCGGAATTGAAACAAGGCGCCATGACCGGTGCCTTGCTGCTTGTGGAATGCGAACCGCTTGGCATGGCCCTCGACGTGCTCCAACAGACGCCCGAGGTAGCAGACGTGGCCGTGTTCGGCAACGCCCTGCACGTCGTCGTGCCGGACGCCAAGGCCGCCATTCCTCGGTTGCGAACCGCTCTGTCGCAACAGGGTGTCACGGTGACGAAGATGGAACCGATCCGCCCGAGCCTGGAGGACGTCTTCGTGTCCTTAACGACCGCGCAAGGGGCTCTGGGAAAGGGCTAGGGCGCATGCGTTGGCATCGACTCTCCGCCATCATGCGCAAGGAAATCATCCAGATCAGCCGGGATCTTCCCAGCCTGCTGATCATCGTGGCGATGCCGCTGCTCCTCATGCTGGCTTTCGGCTACGGCGTGAGGTTCGATATCCAGCATATTCCCGTCTACGTGTACGATCGCGAGGGTAGCCAGCAAAGCCAGGACTTCCTGAAGCATTTTCAAGCCACAGACTATTTCCACGTCGTGAAGACGGTGGACAATTATCCGGCGCTGATTCACGCGCTCGACGCCGGCGCCTGCCGGCTCGCGATTGTGATCCCGTCGGATTTCTCCGAGCAGGTGAAGACAGGCGGTCCTGTGAGTGTCCAGGCGCTGATCGATGCCACGGATAACAATACGGCCAATGTCAGCATCAGCTATAGCGAAGCGGTGATCCAGACCTATAATCGGACGATTCAACTTGAATGGCTGCGTCGCCAGGGACAGGCAGAGCTTCAGTCTCCTCTGACGGTCGACATCAGGACCTGGTTCAACGAAGACCTCGAAAGCACCGCCAATATTGTGCCGGGCGTCGTCGCCATCATCATGGCCGTGATCGGCTCCTTTCTTACATCGTTGACCATTGCACGGGAGTGGGAGCGGGGCACGATGGAGCAACTCATCTCCACGCCCGTCACGCCGATGGAACTCATGGTCGGCAAGCTCGTGCCCTATTTTGTGATCGGGTTGCTCGACACGGCTCTTTGCGCCGGCATGGCGATCTGGTGGTTCGACGTTCCGTTTCGCGGGCAATGGAGCGTCTTCTTCCTCAGTTGCACGCTCTTTCTGATCGTCGTCCTGTCGTTGGGGTATTGCGTGTCGGTCGTCGCCAAATCGCAGCTAGCGGCCAGTCAAGTGGCGCTCATCGCCACCTTCTTACCGGCGTTTCTGCTCTCCGGTTTCATTTATCCCATCGACCAAATGCCGGCGTTCATCCAGCTGATTACGCATCTCATTCCGGCGCGCTATTTCATGACGATCATCCGCGATGTCTTTCTCAAAGGGACGTCCATCCCGTTCCTCTTGGATGATCTGTTGGCACTGGCCATCTTTGCGCTGTTCCTCACCATCCTGGCCACCCGGGCCTTTCATAAGAAATTGAGTTAAGGACACGTCATGCTGGGACGTATCCGAGGGATGCTGATCAAGGAATTCATCCAGGTCTTCCGAGACAAACGCTCCCGCTTTTTGTTGTTCGGCCCCCCCGTGATCCAAATGCTCGTCTTCGGATATGCGGCGACCTTGGAGATCCGGCATATTCCGACCGCCGTGCTGGATTTCGACAATAGCCAGGTGAGCCGCGATCTCTTGTCGCGCTTTACGGCAAGTCCATACTTCGACGTTCGCGCTCGCTTGAGCGACCACCGGCAGATCGGCGATCTGATCGATCGCGGTGAGGTGACCGTCGCGCTCCAGATCAATGCGGGCTTTGCGCAGGATCTCCGAAAGGGCCAGACGGCCCGGCTGCAAGTGATCGTGGACAGCAGCAACTCCAATACCGCCTTGATCGCGGTGGGATACGTCAATCAGATTGCCGCCCGATACGCCCAGGAGTACCAACGGGTGCGCCTAGCAGCCACCTCGCCGCTGATCCAGCCTCACATCCCCTCGATCGTGCTGGACCGGAGGCCCTGGTTCAATACGGATCTCGACAGTCAATGGTTCTTTGTGCCGGGCGTGATCGGTAATCTGATCCTGGTCATGGTCGTGAGCCTCACCGCGTTTGCCGTCGTGCGCGAGCGGGAAATCGGCACGCTCGAACAAATTATGGTGACGCCGATCAGCCGGTTGGAATTCATCCTGGGGAAGACCGTCCCATTTTTTCTGATCGGACTCTTCGACACGACGCTTGTCTCCCTGGTCGGCACGCTCTGGTTCGGCGTCCCGTTCCGTGGGAGCATCGGCGTCCTGGCAATTGGGGCAATTCTCTTCATCCTCTGCATGCTCGGCATCGGTCTCTTTATCTCGACTATTTCCATGACCCAGCAGCAAGCGATGGTGTCCGGATTCTTCTTCAACATGCCGGCCATCACCTTTTCCGGGTTTGGCACTCCAATCAGCAGCATGCCGGAGTTCATGCAGTGGCTCACCTACCTCGACCCGTTACGGTATTTCTTGGATGTCCTGCGAGGCGTCTACTTGAAAGGAGTGGGACTCGAGGTGCTCTGGCCGCAGATGTCCGCGATGGGTGCTTTAGCCCTCGTCATGCTCACCATCAGCGTGGCCCGCTTCCGCAAATCGCTCGACTGAGCATGGCGCGAGGGCCTTCGTGTGTCATCGGAAGTACGGTTGATGTCCCGGCGCCTGACCAATGATGTGGACTCGTGGACCATGCGGAAGCGGAATCACTTTGTCGTCCTCCACCTCCCCGCCCAGGACCCACTCGAACAGTCTCTTCGCGTCGTTCAGCTCCGGATCCTTCGGGATGCCGTACTGTTCCTTCTGCATCGGTTCGTCGTAGAGGCCGATGCAGCCATGCGATGCGGCGTAACCTGGCAGGTCCCGCCCGTGAATCCAGTACGACACGCCTTCTCGATTCACATAGAAGCGGAGGGCATAGTTCATCGGATAGGGACGGTCCGTCCCTTCGACGGTATAAAGGCAGGAATGGTGTTCACGATGGGCGGCGGTCAGACGGAACTCGCCCGTCGGCGTTTCGTGCCCTCGATTCCCTGACACGATCGGTGCGGAAAAACGCAGTGCTCCATACTCGTAGGCGCCGAGAAACTGCTCGGCCAGATCGATCAGAATGAACTTTTCGTCCGCCTCTCCCGGCGGATAGAGCAGCGGAAGCGGAGTAAACTGCGACAGATCCTCCATCCGTCTCGGCACTTTGATTGAGAGGCCAGGACGCGCATGCCGCCGATCGATCCGATTGAATCGTGCCCCCTCGACCCAGTACTCGCCGAATAACCTCTCCAGCGATTTACCTGGCGGGATGGTCCGGCAGTCCCATTCCAACGCGGCATCACTGGGCTAATGGATTTCGCAGGGACCGCGATGCTTCTTGGGAGAGTCGG
>JBBRRM010000270.1:0-4687 GCA_038275915.1 Nitrospirales bacterium | reverse complement strand
AGACCTGCCTGTTCAAGGATCACCTCGATTTCATGACGGAGCGCGCCGGACGCACTGGCCAGGGGGTAGGCCGCGGACGCCTCACGCACGAACTCGCACACGCCGGGGAAAATAACCAGATGATCCTTCACCGATTCCAGATAGGCATGCGCTTTCCGTTCCATCAGTTGCGTAAGGGTGCAAGGATCAATAGGGCGCTGGTGCGCGGTCAGTGCCGCGATGAAACAGCCTCGATCGTCGTACCCCAAATAGTTAGCGTAGTAGTCTGACTGGGTAAGGCTGATCCCGATTTCAGCCAGTGTCTGACGAAAGCCAGCGAAATGGAGGGGTTCGGTGTCCGCGATCACGCCATCAAAATCAAAGATGATCGCCGTGAGTGTGTCCATGAGATCGTCTCGACATTATCGGATTGAGTATGGGATATAAAACGGCCGGATTATAGCACAGGGCGCTCGCCTGAACAGGCGAGAATGTGACTCGTTCGGCGGGCCACTTACGAGAGAAGAAACGAAAGGGTTAGAACTTCAATCGAAGGCGTTTCTCCGCTACCCAACCCTTTGCACCTTCGTCGGTGCGCACCAAATACACCCAGCCACCCGGCTGTAGATCACCGTCCAGGACGGCCAGTGTGACACCAGGGCGAACGATTGGACCGGGCTTGCTGCTCGATGAATCCGCGAACAACTGAATGTTGCCACCGGGAGCCGTTTCGTCTACCGTCACGGTGACCTTCTGTCCTTCGCTGAACATCGGGGTAAGAGGTGCGACTGGTGCAGCGGGTCTCGCTGTCGTTTCAGGCTGAGAAAATGTTGGAGCTGGAGGGGCAACGGCAGTGGCCGGGGGGGGGGCTGCCGGGGTCAAAGGTGCTGAACCATCGTCGCTCGGACTGGGAGCGGCTTGCGGTGCGGGTGCAGATGGAGCGACGGGCGCCTGAGCCAATGGCTTCTGTTTCATGGCCACCGGCGGGGTACTTTCGCCCAGATAGGGGCTCAGCCATTCCGAAAGCATTTCCGGTTCCATCGTGGCGACATAGGCGAAGCCGCCGATAAGAGCGAGGAGAAATATCCAAAGAAACGGGCGTCCCCCGCCGGATTTCTTCTGAGGATTCAGAGGGCCTGTGCCTTTCATGGCGGTCGTTTGATCGAGTTCCTCTTCCGTGAATTCCAAATCCGGTTCTGGTTGGCGGGCGAAGAGGAGAGTCCAATTAAAAGGATTCCCGACTGATGTCAGGTTCCCAACGAGCGCAGCCATCAAGCACCTCCCTACAGAGCGATTCATCGACGTGGGGTAATCTGTGAAAATACTTATCACCATCGCCGGGTGGTGTCAATTTTGTGGAGGAATTGCTCACACGCGGTGAGGGTCAACAGGGATGCGAGGGGCTGCAGGAGAAGACTTGTCGTTCTCGACTGCCGGTTCGATACACGGTGAGGCCCTTGCATCCGAGCTGGTATGCGAGCAGAAAAGCCGCGGCCACCTCGGCTTTGGTTTCCGTGGCCGGTAAATTGATGGTTTTCGAGACACCGCTGTCGCTATATCGCTGAAATACCGCTTGCATACGCACATGATGTTCGGGTGAGACATCGTGCGCCGTGACAAACACTCGACGCAGTTCTTCAGGAATACGGGTCAGATGTTGAATGGAAGGATGAGCCGCCAGGTCTGGCTGGAGGGCGTCGAGATCCATGCCGAGTGCGCGCGCGCGGCGGATGAAGGCAGAATGGATCGAGGTGAGCACCACGCCGTCCATCACGCGGCGGACTTCCTGCACGCCGTATAGGGGCTCAATCCCGGGCGAGCAGTCGGCGATCAGGCTGATGCTGCCGGTCGGGGCAATGGTGGTCACGGTCGCATTTCGATGCCGCTGGTGCTGTGCCTGGAGGCGGCTGTCTCGATAGGCAGGAAAGACTCCACGATCAGCGGCCAGCTCTGTCGACGCGCGGTGGGCATGAGATCGGAAAAATTCCATCAGAATCGTGGCCGTCTGGAGCGCAGCCTCGGAATTGTACGGGATATTGAGGGCGATCAGTAAGTCCGCGAAGCCCATGATGCCCAGACCGATCTTTCTCGTTCGTTTCGTCATACGGTCGATATCAGGGAGCGGGTAGGCGTTGCGATCGATCACATTATCGAGGAAGCGTACGGCGAGGGAAATCGTCTCGGCCAATCGGGCGAAGTCGATGATGGGTCGCGTGGCCGGTCGTGCGACGAAATTGGCCACGTTGATGGATCCGAGGGTACAGGATTCATAGGCCAGAAGCGGTTGTTCACCGCAGGGGTTGGTCGACTCAATGGCGCCCAGGCGGGGTGTGGGATTGGCTCGATTGATCGTATCTAAAAAAACAAGACCTGGTTCGCCGCTCGCCCAGGCTGCTTCGACGAGCCGGTCGAATACGAGCTCTGTCGGAAGTCGCCGGGTCGGTTTGTTGGTATGGGGATTGATCAGTGCATACGTCCGACGGTGTGCGAGGGCCTGCATGAACGAATCGGTCATGCCGACGGATAGATTGAAATTTGTCATTTCGGTCGGCGTCTGCTTGAGGGCGATAAAGTCGAGAATATCCGGGTGGTCGATACGAAGAATGCCCATATTGGCGCCGCGCCTGGTCCCGCCTTGCTTGATGACGTCGGTCGAGAGGTTGAAGAGGCGCATGAAGGAAATCGGTCCGGAGGCCACGCCGCTAGAAGACGCGACCCGATCATCGTGCGGGCGCACGCGACTAAAGGAGAATCCCGTGCCGCCGCCTGATTGGTGGATGAGAGCCTGATGTTTCAGACAGTCATAAATGGAGGACAGGGAGTCCTCGACCGGGAGGACGAAACAGGCGGAAAGTTGCTGGAGGCGTCGTCCAGCGTTCATCAGTGTAGGAGAATTGGGAAGAAAGTCGAGCCGTGCCATGCTGTCGTACCAGCGTCGCGCCGCGTAAGGTAGCCGGCTCGCAGCCGGATAGAGTCGTTCCGCCTTTGCGATGTCATTCGCAACGCGCCAGAATAACTGGGCCGGCGTCTCGATGATCGTTCCCGCAGAGTTCTTGGCGAGGTAGCGCCCGCGGAGGACTGTTTTGGCGTGGGTGGAGAGTCGAAGTCGTGGAGACTGCGGCACGCGTGATAAGGGGTTCGTCTTATCGACAGACATAGCCCCCCATTATACCGGCATCAGGCTGATTGATCGATGATGTCGAAGAGATCGTGCGGCTTGCATGTTGAGTGTCCGGTTCGGCAGAATGAACGCCCACTGACCGACGACCATGAAATCCTATCGCGAAGAGCTTTGGTTCGAGACGAAGACGCGACGCGCCTATCTCAACATTACGCCCCAGGTTGAGGCGGCAGTCAAGAAGAGCGGCATTCAAGAGGGACTCGTGTTGGTCAATGCGATGCACATCACAGCCAGTGTCTATATTAACGATGATGAACCAGGCTTACTCAAAGACTATGACCGATTCTTAGAAACGCTCGTTCCCCAGGGTGCGGCCTATCGGCACAACGAAACGGGAGAAGATAATGGCGACGCTCACATCAAGCGCCAGCTGATGGGGCGCGAAGTTGTCGTCGCGATTACCGAAGGTCGGTTGGACTTCGGCCCGTGGGAGCAGATTTTCTACGGGGAGTTCGACGGGCTGAGACAAAAACGCGTATTGGTGAAGGTGATTGGAGCGTGAGTATCATGTCATCTGATCGGTGGTCCGGATCCTGTGGGAATAAACTTGTGGAGCGCTTGCTACCACAGGAAAAGTTTGGCAACATGGAGACCAGTCATGCAGGCCTGTGCGATTGGAGTCTGTCTATATGTTGAGTTGGTCTCGTCCCGACCCTCTCACAAGAGATCTCGTTCACTTGATCAATGCCCGGCGCCATGACCATGGCGATACCGATGCGGCGATCGATACGTTGCAAGCCTTCTTGGAGCAGGGACGGGAGTATGATCTCTTGACCGTGCTCGCGGCGCTGGATGAGGACATGGCGGAATGGCTCTTCGATCTGCTCGCGGAAGCCTCTTGTTCCGTGTTGCTCGACGGACCAGCCGATGAAAAACTGTCCTATGCCATCATGGCGGCCTTGGAACTTCCTCTCCAAGCTAACCTGACCCATCCGCTCAAACTCAAGATCGACCCGGTCGCGACGGCGGATCTGCTGCATCGACATCTCCGCCTCTCCGCCGGGACAGTGGTGCGTGTGGAGTCACGACTATTAACCGATTCGACCCTGGAGCCGCTCAGCCTTCAAGGGCTGAATGACCATTTGAGTACGGTCGCAGATTCCCAGCGGGCTACTTCGATTGCCGCGCGGCTTTATCCGCCCGTCGAGAGTACGGCCTTTCTCTTCTTTGAATTGATCGGTGTGCCGGATTCGGGATTACCCGATTCGCTGGAAGACCGGCACCGTCGGGCACTCCTTGAGGGTCTTGTGGCGCAATGTCCCGAGTTGGCGCTGGCCCCGGATATGATCGAAGCACCGGTCTACGCTGCCTATGCCATGTTTGATGCGCAAAATGCTGTGCGGCTCCATCGGCTGGCAGATGAGACCGCAGCAGTCTGGCGCGATCTGGACCCGCTCGTTCGTGCTCGCACCATCGTGCACCTCCATACGCAATGCGGGAACGGCTTCTACATGCCGGTCTGGACCGATAAGTTTGATCCGGAACTTCCAGAAGACCATGGTCCCGTATGGACCTCTCCCGATGTAT
>JBBRRM010000269.1:0-4690 GCA_038275915.1 Nitrospirales bacterium | reverse complement strand
TTGAAGAAAGACAGATCGAGATACACTTTGCGATCTCCGGGGCAGTAGAAAGGGCCGACGGCTGCCGATGTGGTGCCACAGGCTGATTGCACGCCGCCGGTAAAGAGGACGAGCCGCGGATTTTCATACTGCCGGCCGAGTCGCGGCAGGACAGCTTCCCAGGTTGTTTCTGTATCTGCGAGCACCACGGATGCAAACTTGCCGAGCGAATCGTTGGGCGAACCGAGAGGCGCCGGCTCTTGATCCGCTGCAGGGGTGCTCATTTCCTGGACTCCGTTGAGCATATTCAACAAGGTGAGCGGGTTGGTCCCGGTAAGGTAGCTGATAGCCAAAACAAGGACGATGCCGCCGACGCCGATTCCGCCGACTCTCGCCGGCCCCATGCCGCGTCGGTCTTCCACATTCCCACTTTCTCGTTGTCCTTCCCATCGCATGAGTCTGTGTCCCCATATCGCTGCAAGACCCTTGTGCTACTACCGGGAAAAATCACGATACTTCGTAATCGATGAGGAAGTCCAGAGGGCGAGGGAGGGCGAAACCGGGAGGCCATCGCCTCCCGAGATGCCAGAGCAGCGGACAACGATTCGTCAGTTTGTTGAATGCAAGCTTCCGACGACCTGAGACAAGTCTCTGGGGTAGAGGACGATTTCGATTCGTCGGTTGCTGGAGCGGCCATCCTCGGTATCATTGGAGGATTGGGGCCTGGTGTCTGCGTAGCCCACTGCAGAGAGGTATTGGCGGTCCACACCGCCTTGATCGATCAGGTAACGCACCACCGTCGTGGCTCGCGCCGTGGAGAGTTCCCAGTTTGTCTTGAAGCGATCTTGTAACTTCGAGCTGATGGGCACATTGTCGGTGTGGCCTTCGATCCTGATCTGTTTGTCCGTGATTTTATTCAACACGTCGCCGACCTGCTTAAGCACTTTGATGCCCGCCGGCTTGACCTGGGCCTGACCGGAGTCGAACAGGACACGATCGACCATATTGATGGTGAGGCGGTCGCGAACCTGTTGGATCGTAATGTTCCCCTTCGCAATCTCATCTTGGAGCGACTTGGAGAGTTCCTCCTGGGTACGAGTCAGTCGTTTGATCTCTTCTTCTTTGGCCAACCGTTCTTGCTCCATTCTGGCCTTGTCCGCTTCTTCGACCTTCAGTCGCTGACGTTCCTGCTCCAGGCTGGCCGTGAGTTGAGATTGCTGTTGCTGCAACTGTTCGCGCTCTTTTGCCAACCGAGCCTTCTCCGCCTCCTCGGCTTTCAGCCGTTGACGTTCCTGCTCTAACGTCGCTGCGAGGCGTGATTGCTCCTGTCGAAGTTGCTCGCGTTCCTTGGCGATGCGGGCGGCGTCGGCTTCGAGGTCGGCCGCTCGTTTTTGCAACTTGGCAATTTCCCCCTGAGCCGTCGCGGTTCCGCTGGCGAGGTGTTGCTTGTCTTTTTCTAGTGCGCTGACTTGGGCTGTTTCGTCTGTCAATTTCTTTTGGAGGGCGTCGATTTGCCCGCGCACGTCCCCCAATTCGCTGCCGAGCTGGCCCTTTTCTCTCTCAAGTCCATCGAGTTTGGACTGTAGCTCTTTCGATCGCGCTTCGAGGGCTGCGCGTTCATGTGCCAATTCCGCAGCTTGTTGCTCGGCTGCTTTTCGTTGAGTGGATTCCTGATCCAGATTTTGTTGTAGGCGGGCCAATTGCTGTTGTAGCTGGTCGGCCTGTGCTTGAGACTTTTTCTTGAGTGCATCCAGATCCGCTGCTTGTTGGGCGGATGTTCTCTTCGCCGCCTCAAGTTCCGTGAGCGTTTTCGTGTGGGTTTCCGTGGTCACGCAACCCCCTACGGCCGACGCGCAGAGCAAAACCAATACGGAGGTTCGGAGTGGCATGGTTCGATCAATCGAAGTTCGTCGCATAGTCTCCTCCTTATGAATGATCGCCGACAGAATATCTGTGTCGGTGAGCAAGCATAATGCCCGATGACCTGGAAATGTGCATCAAGGAAACCGCTCATTTCCCACGAAATATGGGGGGAAGTTACGATCCGTTGTGTGAGGCAACAAGAAGACTGGAGCATGCTGCCACAGTCACTGTAGGGCCTCGCATACACAGTCTGGGTGTTGGGGGGTAATCGACTGTGAAGTGGGTAGATATGTTAAGAGAAAATGAAACTAATTAAATAAGGAAGAACCTGCAGCGAAGGAGAGCGGGCGCAGCTGAAGCTGCGCCCGCAGGCAAGACCTATTTCCCGCCCATGTCCTTTCTCTCATCTTTCTTCTTCTCGTCGTCTGCCTTGCCTCCTGTCATATCCTTCTTTTCCTTCTGCTCGGCAGGGACTGGTTCAGCGGCGAAGGTCAAAGGAACGCCGAATCCCAAGAATAGGGATGCAGCTAACACCACCAAATGTGTAAAACGAGTCATGATAAACCACCTGGTTAATTATGAGATGAATGAGGCAGCTAGAGGGAGATAGAGCAAATGTGGTGCCGCGAGACGAGGTGGGTCAAACACAATCCTAGTCCACAACTCCCAACACACAAATTCTATGCATTTTGAGTGTTTGGAAAGATATCAGAGTGAATGGAACGAGTCGGAGGAAACTACCTACGTCATTTGAAGAGGGCATGACCCATGGGGGAACACCTACACCCATACATATACAGTTGCCATGTGAGAAACGGTGGCTGGACCATCGTGTGGGGAATGTTGAGGTCGCTCATTGTGCTTGTCACAGGGGTTGGATATAGTATGGATATGTGGTCCAGGTTGTTGAAGGTTTGGATGGTTGTTCTCTCGCTTACCACGGCGGGCTGTTCTTCTTCTCCGGCCGAAATTCCCGAAAGTCTTGAACCGCAGATTGATAGAAATGTGACATTCGCAGAAGTGCTCGCCTCTCCTGAGTCGTATAAGGGACGTCTCATTCTCCTCGGCGGTGAAATGCTAAAGGCGAAACGGCTTAAACGGGGGACACAGGTCGAACTACTTCAACTTCCGCTCAATGAGGACCAAGAGCCGACGATGGACCTTACGCAGTCGCAAGGACGAGTATTGGTCCTTCATGAGGAGTTTCTCGATCCGGCAACATTGATCCCGGGAATGCTCGTGACGTTTGTCGGCGAGGTCAGTGGAGCTACCACTGAAAAGCTGGACGAAGTTGATTATCGATATCCCACTCTGACGGTGAAACACTGGCATGTCTGGTCTCCTGCCGCCTTTGACCGCCGGCGAGGCGGGCCCTCCTTCGGGGTTTACGGTGGGATGGGCGTTGGCGGAGGAACTCGCGGCGGCGGGGGATTCGGAATCGGATACTGAAGCAGAGCCGACCTTTTGTCGTCATCCACTCGTGAATCGCTCGCTCTCCCCTGGTCAAACGATTGCATTTAATAAACCCTACGGGGTCCTGCCCTGCTTTACCGACCCGGACGGACGGCCGACATTGGCTGACTACGTGACGATTCCCGGGGTCTATGCGGCTGGACGTCTCGATTTGGATAGTGAGGGGCTCCTGCTTCTGACGTCAGACGGTACCTTGGCCCATCACATCACGGACCCTCAGCATAAGCTGCCGAAAGTGTATCTCGCGCAAGTCGAACGCAAGCCGAACGAGGAGGCGTTGGAGCAGTTGCGAATAGGCGTGGTGTTAAACGGTAAGAAGACCAGGCCGGCGGAGGTGCGCCTGCTGCCGGACGATCCGCAGTTGCCTGATCGTCCCATGCCCATCCGTTTCCGTAAAAACGTGTCGACTGCCTGGGTGGAGATCACACTGCGTGAGGGGCTGAACCGTCAGGTCCGACGCATGACCGCCGCTGTGGGGCATCCGACGTTACGTCTTATTCGGGTTGCAATCGGCCCGATTGTGCTCGGAGACCTCCAGCCCGGTCATTGGCGAAAATTGACGAATAAAGAGATTGAACAGATCTATTCCACTGCTTCTCGTGGATAAATCAGCAGGCGTGCCACAGTTCGTGAAGGAAGAATTAGAGAATACTTCAGGGAAAAGAGCTTCCTGAAAACCGCCGGATTACGCCTGCATTGTACGGTGGAGAGTTCGAACCGCAGCCTTGCCATGCCGGGTGTGATTAGCAGGCATTGTAAAGACCTATAAGGCCAATCACAAAAAAGCAGCCGATCTAACGCGACTCCTGTACCCAGCCATCTCTCGACAATAGGTAAGGGCACCATCAGCTGAAAATAGGACGGGCGGACTGACTGACTGTGAGTAAGGATGGCGGGTCAGGCTGGCTTCGTCTCAATGCTTTCCACGTCGGCGATGATCGTATGCAGCCCACTCGCTCCGGCTGGCTGTGGCCTGACGATCTCCGCAATTTGCAGCTGCCCCTTCGTGTCTGTCGCACGGACAACGGTTTGGAATTTTCCCCGCTTGGGCGGCTGCCATTTATAGTTCCAAATGACCCAGGAATAGGAGGACATCGGTGGCTCGATCTCGCAGTTGTTCCACGATTTGCCCGCGTCGAAGCTGATTTCCACTTTGCTGATGGAGTTCGGCCCGCCGAAGGCGATGCCGCGGAAGTGGTGTTCATGCCCGCGGAGCGTTTGGTAATGCCCAGGGCTGTCGATGCGTGAAAAGATTTTGATGGTACCGTCGTCGGTCCAGCCTTTGCGCTGCCAATAGCCCTTGTAGTCTCCGGGATAGACTTCGATTTCGGTGATCCACTTAACGTTCTTGATCCCATAGAGTCCTGGCACGATC
>JBBRRM010000268.1:0-4696 GCA_038275915.1 Nitrospirales bacterium | reverse complement strand
GCACCGGCATCTGGATAACGGCAAGGCCAAAACCTAATAGGATGCTGAAAAAGTCCGCCTGCTTCGTTCTCGGCTCATCGAAATCCTCAACGTACCCCTGAGGGTACGCCTCCGGTTTCGACTCGCCTGCGGCCTTGCTGAACGAACTTTTTGAGCATCCTGCGAAATTGCCTCCGGTTAACCGGGACATGCTGACCATAAGATTTCTACCGGGCCACAATAGTTTTCCCGCAGCCTGCTTGTTGTTCCGCTAGTTGATTTTGGCGCCGGCAAGCTTCAGCACCACCGCCCATTCCGCTTCCGTCACGGGCTGGACCGAGAGGCGGGATCCCTTTCGCAACAACACCATCCCCTTTAGTTGTGTTTCTTGCTTCAGGCGGTCGAGCGGTAGACCGGTCTTGAAGGTCTGACGATACCGAATGTCCACCATATCCCAACGGGGAGCAGAGAGCATGCTGGCTGGATCGTAATGATGGCTGGTCTTGTCGAACTGCGTCTTGTCGGGGTAGGCCGTCCGCACGACCTCCGCAATGCCCACCACAGCAGGCGGCCCGGCATTACTATGGTAAAAGAGCACCAGGTCGCCCACAGCCATTGCGCGCATGAAGTTGCGCGCTTGGTAATTCCGCACTCCGTCCCAACAGGTGGTCTGTCTGGGAGCTCGTGCGAGATCGTCGATCGAAAAGGCGCGTGGTTCCGATTTCAACAGCCAATAACGGCGCCCTTGTGTCATCGCATCACCTCTTCCAGCTTGGTCATTTTGCTCACTCCGTGTATGCTGTCGGCGATGCCTCGTTTACGATTGAGGTCTGCCGGTGGAACTGAGCCCATTCTTCTTTGGTCTATATAAGTTCGTCAAGTACGGCCTCTATCCGTTGACGTGGGTGATGCTGCTATTGGGCGCGGCGACGGTATTGTCCTTCTTCCCTTTCTCACCAAAACGTCTGCGATGGGTGCGCCTACTCCTCATGTCCTCCCTCTTTTTTCTGTTGCTGTTCTCCAGTCCATTGGTCGCCAAAACCCTGATCGGCTCTCTCGAATCCTGGCACCTGCCCCCGCATCTGACATCGTCCGATCGCTTTGACGCAATCGTGGTGTTGGGGGGAGGCATCGAGGAGAAAGGCTCACTGCGCCCATCCACCGAACCCTCTCCCTATTCAAGAAATCGAACAACTTGTGGGGTGGACCTCTACCAACAGGGCTACGCCCCGACGTTGGTACTCACGGGAGGAGACGTCAGGGTCTTCGGTACGGGCCTCCAGGAAGCAGTCGAAATGAAACGATGGGCGCTTCGCCTCGGCGTTCCAGAATCCGCCACTAAAATCGATACGGACGCGAGAAACACCTATGAAAACGCGATCGGAACCAAACGGCTGCTCGGACCTGCTTCGATCCTCCTCGTCAGTTCGGCCAGCCATCTGCCACGCGCCGTGCCTGTCTTCATTAAGCAGGGCTTCCATGTCACCCCGGCACCCTGTGATTATGTCTCACGACATCTGCTGGGAGAGAGCTGGGACGACATCGACCTGTTTGATTTCATGCCGATCGATATGGCGTTACAGTACACCAGAGAAGTAGTCACCGAGGTGGCAGGCATCGTCATTTATTGGTTGGCAGGAAAGCTTTGATCTCCAAAAATGCTGAGAAAAATCCGTCAGAAGCCTTCCCCGGTCATCCGTGAAGCGCATCTGGTGATGCATGTCGCGGGCGCCGGCCCTGCGGCAAAAGACGAACGATGCTTGCGAAGGACGGACACAGAGTCCCGCATTTTTGAGTATCCTGCTAATGACCAGGAGCTGCGGGAGGAAGACCGAGACGATACAGACTGCCCCTCTGATCCACCACATAGACTTCGCCCGCTTCATCTTCGCCGAACGAGGAAATCCTCATGCCGCTCTTTCGAAGCACGCGCGGCTCACTGCCTGCAGCCACGCCGCTCCCAACAGGAACAGCAAAAAGTTCTCCGCTGCAATAGTCCCCGAATAGGTAACTCCCCTGAAGCGCAGGGAGATTCCTGCCTCGATACACATAGCCTCCCGTTATGGAACATCGGCCCTGGTCATGGCCATACTCGAAGATGGGCATAATCAGCCCCTCGACGTGACAATCCTTCTCGGGAAGGAAACAGTGCCTTCCCTCCATGATGCGCCAGCCGAAGTTCCCCCCTCGGGTAACGAGATCGATCTCTTCCCATTTGTTCTGCCCGACATCGGCCAGCCAAAGCGCTCCCGTTTCACGATCGAAGGAGAACCGCCAGGGATTCCGAACCCCCAAGGCATAGATTTCAGGACGGCCACCCGCGCGCGCGAAAGGGTTGTCGGAGGGAACGGCATAGGGCGGTACGCCGTCGACATCAATGCGGAGAATTTTCCCCAGCAGCTCCGCCGGATTTTGTGCGCGATTCTGTGGATCGCCGCGTGAGCCGCCATCGCCTCGACCGATGTAGAGAAACCCATCCGGTCCGAACGCCACCATTCCGCCGTTATGATTCGCATAGGGCTGAGGCACGACCATCAATGTGCGTTCCTCACTCGATGCCTGTAAACCCTGACCCTGCCGACGATACTCGGCGACGACCGTGGCCCCGTCATCGCGCCTCGTATAGTTCACGAAAAATCGGCCGTTCTTTCGGTGGGTCGGGTGAAACGCCATCCCAAGTAACCCGCGCTCCCCCCCTGGCAAGACTCGATTCTTAATGTCGAGAAACGGTTTATCCTGAAGGATTCCCTGCACGATGACTCGAATCGTTCCAGGCTGCTCAACGACAAAGAGCTGCCCCGACCCATCGCCGGCATGGGTCAGATAGAGCGGGGATTGAAGATTTCTGGTCACCACAGGCACGAGATCGACCTCAGGCAACGTCACGCGACCGCCTATCTCGGCTGCTCCCGCAGGCCAACAGAGCAGTACACTGAGAAGCAGCGTCCCTGGGCCACCGGACATGATTGCACACTTCATGGATCGCTCCTCCTAGCCAGGAACTTCGATAACGGCGAGCAGGGCCCGATAGGTCAACTCCCGAACCCGGGCCTTCGACGACGGCTGGTCGCTGCTGTTCATATCCCACCAGACGCGTTCCGTCACCTCAGCACGGGCGTCATTACAGATCCCCCACATCTCGTGAAGGAACCCGTCCGGCAATCCAACTTGCATCCCTTCGGATTCAATGCGATCGTCTAGAATGGCCAACAAGTCCGATAGAGCTTGATCCGACCGATAGGGAGCGTTGGAAAATCCAAATGAGGCATTGGCCGCCGTCTCTTGTTTCGCCTGCTCGACCAGATCCCGCATATACTCTTTGAGTAAACCGACCACATGACCGGACAACGCCATATCGTTCTCCTTTATCCACATTATGCGGATGTGTCAAAGAGGGAGCAAGGACGAGCGAGCACAGTAGGCTGAGGTCAAGGTTGAGCTGAAATTCGACTTGCTTGTTCTAAGCCTCAGCCTCAACCTTAACCTTCAAAAATCTGGCGGACTTTTTCAACAGCCTGCGAGGGTCGTGCGGTTGACCAGCCGTTGAACGGTTCTCTATGATGCCAGCAAGAAAATGGCGCAAGACTCGCGGTACGAGGTGAAGGATTGTTATGGTCGAACGATTTGAGGTGGCGCTGAACACCCCAGCCGGACGGCTCACCACGGCCATCGACGTGCCGACGGGATTCATTCCCATCACGGCGATTGTCCCGGTTACGCGCCGCTTGGGAGAAGAAGCTGCCCAGCTGGAAATTCAGCACGCGACCGAAGCGGGCCAGACCATCTCTTGCAGGTTGGGCTGCGCCGCCTGCTGCCGCATGCTGGTGCCACTCTCCGCGCCGGAAGCCTTCGCGCTGCGAGAGTATGCGGAACAATTGCCGATGGAACGGCAAACCCGTCTGCGTAATCGCCTGAGTGAGACGAAGGATCGCTTGAGAGGCGAAGGTCTGTGGGACCGGCTCAACGACGTGGCGGAGGCCACGACGCCGGTGCCGGATGAAGGCCTCGATCCGATCAATCGTGCGTACTATGCCTTGAGAATTCCCTGTCCCTATCTAGAAAATGAGATGTGTTCCATTTACGAAGCACGACCGGCCGCCTGCCGGGAACTCCTCGTCACCTCACCGGCGGAACTGTGTCAGGATATGGTACAGAATCCGGTCACGCCCCTCCCGGTCTCGATGCGAATCGGTTCCATCCTGGGACTGGTCTGGGGAACATTGACCAGCTCGCCACCTCGACTCATCCCGCTCCCGATGGCCTTGGAGTGGGCCGAACGCCACCAGGACGAATCGAGGAAAACCTGGTCCGGCTCGTCCCTTCTGGACCAGGTCCTCGACAACATGTGGAGGTTTCTAAGCCAGGAATTTACGAATAGAGGCAAGGCGATCGGCAAGGAGCCCTAGGACCTATTTCCTTTCCTACTCCCTCCAGCCTCGCGCCATTCACCTTACGCTCATTTCCCATTTGAGAAGGAGACAACATGAAGAGTCCTGTCATCGTCTGTTTAGACTTGGAAGGCGTGCTGGTGCCCGAGATCTGGATCAACGTCGCGCTCAAGACCGGCATCGACGAATTGAAGATCACCACGCGCGAGATGCCGGATTACGATGCCTTGATGAAACGACGCCTCGCCATCCTCGATGAGCACAAGCTTACCATTCACGATATTCAAAGCGTCATCGACCAAATGGGGCCCCTGGAAGGGGCCAACGAC
>JBBRRM010000267.1:0-4712 GCA_038275915.1 Nitrospirales bacterium | reverse complement strand
CGAACCGCCTCCATACTCCCGCCGCTCGTACTCCGTAAGACCCATCATTAAGAAGGGATGGTTGATCGTGGCCCAATTGCGACAAGAGTTGAAGGATTTCGTGGCGATTTGTGACAGTCTGATCGCCCTTCACCATAAAGAGGAATTGTCCTCGGCAGAGCGCGCGATTGTCGAATACTACATAAAGGAGTTACCAACACTTCTTAAGGAAAGGGGATCGTGAATCAGGGTGCGTCGGACCTAACGAGCTCCGGTGAATTTCGCATACTGCTCGCCGATGATCATGCCTTGATGCGCCAGATCCTGCGTGCGATTTTGGAAACCTACCCCAATCTGTCGATCGTCGGCGAAGCTGCCGATGGGATGGAGGCCGTGACCATGGCTGCTGCACTCAAACCTGATGGCATCATCATGGACGTCAACATGCCCAAGATGGATGGGATTCAAGCGACGAAACGGATTAAAGCAGCACAGCCCGAGATGAGCGTCATTGGACTCTCAGTCATTGATGACAAACACGTTAAGGAAGCGATGAAAGCGGCGGGAGCGGAAGCCGTTCTGCTCAAGGATGAGCTCAAGAAACTTGACGAGGCAATGCGGCGTTGGTCAGTAGAAGCATTAAATCAATGATGAAACCACAGCCCAGGCCCGTCAAGGACGGATGCTCGGCAGTCGAAATCCCCTCGATGGTCCAGTGTTCGACCGGTTAGAGGATACAGGATACGATAACCTTCACCATCACCTTCATGGCGGATCACTTTGACCGTGGTCTCGGTCTGTCGGATGCTCGCATTGAACGATCCAAGGGAATGGTGAGGTTAGCATCCCGCTAAATGGATCAAAGAAGAGGCCGTCGCCCCGATGGCGCTTACATGCTCCTTGTGCGGCATAGAGAGGGCATAGTAGGTAACCGGGGTACTTATCAAGGGGGCCGAGGGATGGCGGAAGAATACGAGCACGATGGGGTGATTTACCACGAACCACTTCCGCGAATTCTGCTGGTGAACTGACCTTCCCCCGAAAACTACACCATTGGCTCGGAAGTCCGACTGTGCTGAGATGGGGCCCACAGGAGGGGGCCATGACACGGAAACGGCACACGGAGGAACAGATTATTTCAGTGCTGAAGGACGCCCAAGCAGGCATTGGGGTCCAAGAGCTCTGCCGCAAGCACGGCATCTCGGATGCCACCTTTTATAAGTGGCGGACGAGGTATGCTGGGCTGGAAGTCAGCGATGTGAAGAAACTCCGTCAGCTCGAAGACGAAAACAGGCGGTTGAAGCAGATGGTGGCGGAGCAAGCGCTGGACATCCAAGCGCTGAAGGCGATGACCGCAAAAAACTGGTCGCGCCCAAGGCGAAGCGAACTGCGGCCCAGTGGGTGGCCGAGCGCTTTGGGCTGAGTCAGCGACGGGTCTGTCGGTTGCTCGAGTTGGATCGGAACACGCTGCGGTACCGGCGTCGGCGTCAGGAGGATGCGGCCCTGCGGACGCGGATCCGGGAGATTGCCGAGAGCAAGCGGCGCTATGGCTGTCCACGGATTTATGTTCGGTTGCGACGGGAAGGGTGGCAGGTGAACCACAAAACGGTCGAGCGGATCTATTATCGTGACGAACGGCTGTCGTTACGGCGGCGGGGGCGGAGAAAAGCCGCGGCCGTTCCGCGCGTTGCGTTACCAAGGCCGACCCGGCCGGGACTCTGTTATGCGATGGACTTCGTCCATGACCGGCTGGTCACGGGCCGGCGGTTCAAGTGTTTGACGATGACCGATCTCTGCTCGAAAGAAGTGCCGGTGATTGAGGTAGACGTATCAATTGGCGGGGCGCGGGTGTGCCGGATTCTGGATCGGCTGTTCACCACGCGTCTGTTGCCGGACACCTTGATCCTGGACAACGGTCCAGAATTCTCGGGGACAGCCTTGGATGCCTGGGCCGCACAACACGGCGTGCACCTGCACTTTATTCAGCCGGGCAAACCGGTGCACAACGCGTTTATCGAGAGCTTCAACGGCAAGTTTCGCGATGAATGTTTAAACGAGCACTGGTTTCTGACCCTGCCGGAAGCCCAGCTCGTGATTGAAGCGTGGCGACGGGAATACAATGAGGAGCGGACGCACAGCTCCATTGGGGATGTGACGCCCATGGAGTTCATTCACAACCATCACGACCGGCCCCAGGCGGCGCAGGAGTCAACTTCGTTAGCCGTGGTGTAACAAACGGGGGAAGGTCAAGGAAGGTCTCGTTGTAAACCATTCTCGACCTTATTGATCCGGTCAGAGAGCAGATCAATGGCTGAAACGCGAGACTTCATCTCTTTTTCGTTGAGATCTATAGCGTCGCCTACACGGTGGGCCTGGGCCTCCATAAGTGCAGGAATGGCCTTGTGGTGTAGCGGTGCAAATTCCAAAGAAAGCGACCTAGAAGGTAGAGCCCGAATACAGCAGCACCGAACCAAAGGAACCAAATGCCTACAAACATGCGCTGCCAAATTTCCGTGAGGACAGTAGGGAGGTCAATGTACTTGAAGACCAGTCCGACGATTGCCGTCACAACGGCGGTGAGCAGGGCTCTATAGATGTCCTCCCTTTCATTGAAGTACTCCCTGGTTTGCTGGAGGGACTATATCAAAGATGCCTATGTTGTTGCTCATCGAGGCTATCTACCTGCGGTTCATTAAACGCATCAGTGACAATTTATATAGTAGTGTTGCAACCGGGAGGTAGTTCGCTGGCGGTAGCAAACATCAGCATTTATGGAATAAGAAAAGGATTGAATAAACAGCGTGTTATAATACAAAGACGATGTAAGAAGTGATATGGTGCTTCCCCATCCTCGTCACGCGCGACCAAGCCAGCGAGACTGAAACGGAGAGACGATCTGTCCACACATTAAGCGGTGCAGTGCTTCCGCTTCCACCGAAGATAGGCCATCTCTAAGACTTTGAAATGGTTGTCAAGGTAGAGGAACTCCGTCTCATTTAATGGCGTGTCCCGATACAGCACCTCTCGCAAGGCCAGGGCGCATCTCCTAAATTCTCTGAGTGAATTGGCCGTCGCGTTTGTATTGTTGGCGTTGGCCACCTCACGACCTGTTTGAGGCACCTGGGTTTCAACAGCCATATGCCACCTCCTGCTTACGCTGTTTTATTCTTCAGGGAACACCCCCTGATAGAAGTGCAGCTCCTGATGTGAAGATACTTCCGCGCAGCCGTTTCTGGCTCTGAGGAAATGCTCCTAGTTCCTTCAAGTCTGGTTTCAGGGGCGGAGCAGAGGTCCTCTCAGATGACATGATCATCGAATACCTTTGGTCTCTCTAATAATCCATTCACGGATATAGACCGGGCAGTTCTTCAGCGTGGTCTCCTTCGCTTCGCAATATGCCAAGTACCTCACTGCCTCTCGATCCACGAGCTTGACCTGTTTCAAATCCAGGACGACGCAACGCTTTTCTCCTTCGCATGCAAAGACTCGTTGCAACTCTGCTAGATCTTCCACCCTTATCCGGCCACTCAGGCTAAAGACTACGACGTCGCCGTTCGCCGATCTCTCAATCTTCAACATCGTGGGTCTCACTGTCCGTTTTTAGGTTAGGCTTGCGTCCGCCCTCAACACGGGTAACAACCTCTTGCAAGGTGCTTCAGCCCGCTGCAGCAGTTTTGTCTTCTACGAGCGGTCCCTCATCTTCGTGGCGCACGTTCATGCTGAGCTGGCCCGGACCATAAAGCGAAACATAGAGCACACACAGATATGTCCCCGAAATGATCATCTCGTTCACTTACTGTGCAGCAGCTCGGTCCGGCGGAGGCGGCCTATCAGAAAGTGAAGTTAGGGCTGCTCGGCGCCGTCTCAATTGGGTTCAGACCTGTGGACACAGCACCTCCAATGTATCCAGATCAGACAGGCTGCACCTTCGTCAAATCTGAGCTTCTCGAAATTTCGGTAGTCAGTATCCCGGCATGTCCTTCCTGCATCATCACAGAAAAAACATATCAACAAAAGGAGACGACCATGAGTTCAGCGACACGATCATTCGCGCGAGCCCTGACCAATAATCTCTTTGCACAAGCTGAGAAGTCCGGTTTTACGACCTGTCCTCGCTTGCAGGCGTACGGCGTGGCCTGCCCGAGCGACGGCGGCATCGACTGTCCTGCGAAGAATGATGAGCACGCACCTTGCCCGCAAATGGAAGCCGCTGGGCCAAGTCCATCACATTCTTCCATCGCGAATCCACCACGGAGGAATTGCTGATACCGCGCGAGGATTCTCGACGAGAACAAGAGGCAAATGCGGAACAGCTTGATAGAGAGCGGTCGGCGTGGATCGCCATGGGCACTCAATTCGGAGGCAAGGTGGAACTCGATTATCGTCCAGAACTTCGTAGCTACTTCCCTGAAAGCAAATGTTTCTGGCCGCGCAACCGGCCCATCTCGACGTTGGGACTCAAAGCGTAACTAACTCATCATCAGGAGGGCACCATGAAACACATTGAGTACGAAATTCATTTAAGCAGCTGGACGCGTGGCCGGAAGTTCTACGTGAAGCAAGCCGGCAACCCCACACACATCCCCGTTGAATGCGATACGTTGGAGCAGGCCATGCACGAGATCGCGAACAGCACAAACGCGCCGGTCGTGCTCACGTTGACGGCTCGCTGTGGAGAATAGGTCAACAACAAGGAGGAAAACATGATGAATCTGTTAGCAAGTAAACCAGAG
>JBBRRM010000266.1:0-4716 GCA_038275915.1 Nitrospirales bacterium | reverse complement strand
TGTGCGTCGACCATGGGTTCCCCGTCTTGGTTTGTAATCTTTGAGCGCCTCTCCCACGAGCCGGCGCATCTCGTTCTGCTGCGCTTCGATGTCTTTGGTCGCATCCATCGTGATGAGCTGAAACTCATCGACGATCTTTTCGTACTGAGAGAGGATGCTGGATTGGAAGATGCGGAAACTCTGGGTGATGTCCGGACTCAGGTTCATGTCCATACCGGCTTCGTAGTGCTTGAATTGTCCACGCGTGCCGCCGATGAGCCGCGAGATGGCCACCTCGATCGGGACGTTGAAGTAGAAGGCCATGTCCGGAGTGATGGCAAAACTATACAGCTTCCGAACCCATTCGGGCGACACGCCGCGGACCACGTCGCGCGCGAAGGCCGTATACATATAGCGGTCGGCCAAGACGATCATGCCGGCTTTGAGCGGAGGCAAGATTTCATGATATAGCCGGCTGGCGAAGTCAGTCGCGTGTAACAAGCTGAACGTTGTCGGCGTCAGGCTTTTGTTCTTCTTTCCCCGTTTGGTCGTGTCTTTGACCAGCTCCGAGGAGTTCCACTCCGTGAAGAAGACCCGATGCCCTTTAGACTCCAACCATTTGTGCAGTAACAACAGCTGCGTACTCTTGCCTGACCCGTCGATCCCCTCGACGATGATCAGTTTTCCAGGATAGGGGTGGGGATGTCTGAGTACCGGTGGTTGCTCGCTCATGCGACGTCTTCCTGTGAGATGACGGAGAATTTTACGGGGCGGCGGAACACGCGTTCGAAGAGGTCCGCCCGGCCTGCGGCAGCCCAGGTTTCCAATTCCGCGTCGCCCGTCACATGCACGGTGATGGTGATGCTGCTGCCGAACCGTACATCGAGGGTGCGGACGACTGAGAAATGTGTCCGATCGAGACCATCGGCAATGCGAAGCAGCGATGCCAGGATTCGCACGGTTCGTTTGTAGGCGGGAGAGAGGGCGTCAAATCCTTCGTGCTTGAGTTGAGGGACTGCGCGGCGGTGATAGCGGGCCACATTCGCGACCACCTGAATCTCCTCCCCTGACAATCCCCCGACGTCACTGTTGGTAATGAGATAATAGGCGTGCTTGTGATGCTGGCGCTCGTTGATCAGATAGCCGACATCATGCAGAATCGCGGCATATTCAAGCCAATTCCGTTCGGTGGGCCCCAAACGATGGAGACGTGCCGTCTGGTCGAAGAGGCGCAGGGCTAAACTGGCGACATGAAGGCAATGGGTTTCTGGAGAGTGACAGCGACGGGCCAGTGCCATGACGTTACGCCGCCGCAAGTCGGGAATTTCCGCTTCCGCTTTGAGTCGTTCACGATGGCGCTGGATGAAGTCGTAGATGATGCCTTCACGAATAGCCTTGTCGCAGAGGATGAGTTCGTCCCGTCCGGAGAGTTCCATGAGACGGCGAAGGACCACCGTGGCAGGAAACAGGGTATCGGCGCGTTTCGGATCTAACCCGGGGATCGCCAGCCTGGCCTTGATAGTGGATTGACGGAGGTCCTGCTCGATTTCTTTGACGTCCTTGAGTGATACTGTGGCGAGATTGATTTGAGGGAGCGGGCGATTCGTTCGTCGCAAATGAATGATTTCTGCCAGATTGCCGGCCATGCCGGACGTGGCGATGAGCGAATCGAATCGTTTGATCTTGAACGAATCGAGGGCGCCCTGTAGCTGAGTCGTTATGATGTCTTCGAGCGAGCGGAGCATTCCCTCGGACGGAGGCGTCTTCTTGAGGAATTCATCCGCTAGGCGGATGGCACCGAGTTTCAGGCTCTTCGCGTGGAGGAGCTGGTCGCGATTTCCCACCATGAGTTCGACTGATCCACCGCCGACGTCCACCGAGAGCGTCGGCTGTTCTGTCATAGGCACGTTATTTTTGACGCCGAGAAAAATCAATCTGGCCTCTTCAGTACCGCTGATGACCCGAACCTTCAGCCCGGTTTGTTCGGCCACCAGATCGATAAAGTCTCCTCCGTTTTTTGCCTCGCGCACGGCACTGGTTGCGACGGCGATGATGCGCTCGTAGCCTTTATTCTTGGCGAGAGTGACGAGATTGCGAATGACGTCAAGCCCCCGCGTGACCGCCATATCGGAGAGGCGGTGAGTCGTAAAAGCCCCATCTCCGAGCCTCGTCATGTCTTTGAAGCGGTCGAGGATCTTGTAGCCTGCATCCGGTTGGATCTCGGCCAGCACCATGTGGATGGAGTTCGTACCGATATCGATGACAGCAATCTTTGCCATACAACGCGTATTTTTCTATCAAAGAGTCAGGCTGGATAGTGCAATCAACCGAAGCAGGCGATAGGCCTGGGTCTTTCTCATTTTAATGCAGGGACGCAGACGTCAACCAGACGGGAATTCCTTCGTTGATGGAAGGAGTCACTGGCCTCGACCACCCGGAAACCATAATGAATGGACCGGGGCCTGTCAAGGTCGGTCGTGTTAATTCTCGGTGACACCCTCGTCAGCTGTCGTGGTACTCTGGCCTCACACAGGATGCTGAAAAAGTCCGCCATGCTAATGGGAAGGTTAAGGCTGAGGCTGAGATGATGCACCTCGATGTCTCTGCTATGTCTGATCGTCCATCATCCCTCGCAGTGGTCGTGACCGGTGCTTCGACCGGAATTGGTGCGGCTTGCGCCCTCGATTGTGCCAGTCGTGGGATGAGGGTGTTTGCCGGCGTGCGTGACGTTCGGGCAGGGGAGGCGCTTGCCGCGAAAGGCGGTCCGTCACTCATTCCCATTATGCTCGATGTCACCGATGAACCATCAATTGCGCGATCTGTCGAGGTCGTGCAACAGGTGGTCGGTGAGGCTGGCCTGGGTGGCCTCGTCAATAATGCCGGAATCGCGATCGGAAATCCTCTCGAGATAATTCCATTGGCGCAATTGCGCAAACAGTTTGAAGTCAATGTGATCGGGCAAATCGCTGTCACGCAGGCATTTCTTCCGTTGCTGCGCCGTGGCCGCGGCCGAATTGTAAACATGGGATCGATTGCCGGGCGAGGTACCATTCCACTTCTGGGGCCCTATTCGGCCTCGAAGTTTGCGTTGGAGGCCCTGACGGATGCGTTGAGAATGGAACTACAGCCCTGGGGGATTCAGGTGTCGATTATCGAACCGGGCGCAATCGCGACGCCGATTTGGGAGAAGTCAGACAAGGTGGCAGGCGAGCTCGAAGCATTGGCCAGTCAGGAGGCAAAGGCCCTCTATGGCGAGGCGGCAATCCGGATTCGCGCGGCCGTGGCCCAATCGGCTCAACGAGCGATATCACCGGAGGCAGTGGCCCGAGCGGTGCATCATGCCTTGACGGCGTCGCGCCCTAAAACCCGTTATCTCGTGGGCACAGATGCCAGAGTGCGAGCCTGGATGGTCAAGTGGTTACCGGATCGAGTTCAGGATAGGCTGTTGACCTGGATCCTGAAATATCCGCGCGAAGACTAAGTCCGACAAGGAGATGCGTACTGGGGTGTGAAGGGAATGAAGCCTGCTGTCAACCGACCAGATCCGTGTTGAGTCGATTCATCGGTTTAATCGAGAGGGCCTTGATTTCGTTATAGATGATCGTGCGTCCCGCCTGGCGAAGACGCGAGAAGATTCCTTCGACAATCACCTGGTCGCCTTCCCTCACTTCGATCTGACCGAGGCTGATCACTTTTAACGTGCCGGCCTGATCCTTCAACAGAAACCCATAGGCCGGCTGACCCTGCCGGTTGGTGGCGAGCTGAACGTTTGTGACCTGACCCGTTACGACCACTTCTTGGCGATCGTACTGCTCGGGATGGGTCAACAATTCCGCGATTTCCAGCATGTTCGCTGACGCACTTGCCGCCGTCAACGTCACGAGTAGAGATAGGGTGAGAAACAGGTTAATCGGGGAATTGGTCGGTTTGCGCAGACAGGAGAGAATGGATGCGATGATCCCAGCCATACAGGTCTTTATACCCGTCATCGTCGTGAATTTCAAGACAATGTTGTTACCATTTTCCGCCGCCTATGAGGTCGTTGTGCGGTTCGCCATACATGCTCCTGAGGACGTGTTCTTTCATTTCCGCCGATGCCGGATCATCGGCCGGTTTCTCCTCGGGCAAGGCGAGCTGGTCTTCCTGCGCTTTTGGCGTGGGCGCGGTCCGCTTGAGCAATTCTTCATCCACTGCCTCGGGGGAGGTGTCCATGTCGTTGAGGATAGTCGTAAGTCGCTGCAGCCCGAACAAGTTCCTGGTAATTTCTGAGTGCATGGCGTTGGAGCTGGCTCCGAAGACGAGCGACGTCCAGAATTTGACTTCGACTTCCTCGGTTATGTTGCCCCAGACCATCGCGGTCAGTTTGTCGATGAGCGCGGATTCGGTCTTTTCCAACCCGTCGTAGGTCGAAAGCGAACGTTCGATGGGCTGCTCCGAGAGGACCGAAAAGGTTTCCTTCCACAAATCCATTGGTGATGTCGTCGTGGCCGCCGCGCTGCTCTGCAGCATGGCTTGCAGGCCCTGTAAGTATTGAGCGAGGTATTTGACCTTGCGGGCGGCGAGGCTTCCGGCGGGGAGGCCCCAGACATGCGCGATTTCGTGATCTTGTAACGGCGCAGCGATCGCGCTCTGTCGCTCGCGTTCAGCGAGGTCGAGTCGCTTGCGATATTTTTCTGCCATGCGGAGTTGGGTCTGGAATTCGATGCTGAGCCGCTGCTGTTGATAGTCGTCAGCCGT
>JBBRRM010000265.1:0-4724 GCA_038275915.1 Nitrospirales bacterium | reverse complement strand
TTCTTCGGCAGCCTGGGGCTGATCGCCGGATTCCTGACGCGGTTCACGGCGGCGAGCTTCATCGTGATTATGCTGGGCGCTATCGCCACTTCGCACCTCCAAAACGGATTCTTCATGAACTGGTCCGGCAAGCAACCGGGTGAAGGGTATGAATATCATCTCCTGGTAATTGGCATCGGCCTCGCGCTGATGATGACGGGCGCTGGGAAATGGTCGGTGGATGGACTCATTGCTGAGAAGGTCAAGAGATAAGTGACGGACGTGGAGGGAGGCTCGTGAAAGGGGGGGTGACCATGAACACGATCGGAACCAAGCCCACCGAAATCGATATCCGTCGAGCCCATGATCGCTTTCACACGGAGATCGGCTGGCTCGACTCGTGGCACAGCTTCAGCTTTTCGAACCACTATGACCCGGCCAATACCCATCATGGGCTGCTGCTGGTGAGCAACGACGATACCGTAAAGGCGGGCACCGGATTTCGCACGCACCCGCATGAGGATATGGAAATCGTGACCTGGGTGCTGGACGGCGAATTGGAACATAAAGATTCCGAAGGCAACAAGGGGATTATCTATCCCGGACTTGCACAGCGTATGAGCGCCGGTACCGGCATTTGGCATTCGGAAATGAACCCCAAAACCGATAAGGACGTGCATTTCATTCAAATGTGGGTCGTTCCTGATACCCAGCGGATTAGCCCTGGTTATGAACAGCTTGATATCAATGGGTACCTCGCGAAGGGAGGACTCGTGCCGGTCGCCTCGGGAAAGGGACATGATGGCGCCATCTCGATTCGGCAGAAAGGCGCGGTCCTTTGGGGCGGCCGACTTCTACCGGGAGAAACCGTCACGGTGCCGGAGAATACACATGTTCATCTGTACGTAACGAAAGGGTCGGTGCATCTGGAGCAGGCCGGGAGTCTGAACGCAGGTGACGCCGTGCGACTCACGGCGGCAGGGCCCAGGAAATTGACGGCGGACGGAACCACCGGAGGCGAAGTGCTCATCTGGGAGAGCGAAGGAACGGTTCGATTCTAACTATTCGATGAATGCACGAGTTAGGAGGCGGCCATGGCAACGGATCTCGACAAGGTCAAGCGATATGCAAAGGATTTGCGCAATACCTATCCACGGAGTCCTCGGGAGAAACTCGGCGGGTACGTGATCGCCGCACGCAGCGTGGACAAGTGCCGGGCTTTCTTGCTCGGCATCAATGGAGAATACAATCACTGGCCCTGTTCACTGGCCGGCCAATGGTTTTCATTTACGGGGATTACACCTCGAGCAATTGAAAGACGTCGTCGCGACCGGAGCCACGGACGAGGAGATCGCCGAATGGATCAAGGGTGCGTCAAAGATCAAGAACACGGACGACGTGCTGATATGGAATAACACCATGCGCGATATGCGACTCAGCGACATGAGTCTCCAGGCGCAGCAATATCTTGAAGAATATATCCCTAAGTTCGTGCCGAAACATCGTCCCGTGTATGTGTGGTTCGATGTGTACGATCTGGAGGAGAGGCGACTGTAATCGTAACTACATGACCGGATCTGTGATGGACGGAAGGAGCACACCGATGAACCGCCAAACGACAATCGAGACCGCAGCAGCGAAAGATGTCTTGGGAGTCTATCAACCAGGCTCTACGCACATGGTCGGTGACGGATTTCCCGTGCGGAATCTCTTCCCCAGTAATGAGCTTGATCGTGAGGTCAGCCCATTCCTCATGCTCGATTATGCCGGGCCCCAGTATTTCACGCCGACCGACCATCCACGTGGCGTGGGTGAGCATCCGCACCGCGGGTTTGAAACCGTCACGATCGTCTATGAAGGGATCCTGGCGCATCGCGACTCTGCGGGAAATGCCGGTGTGATTGGCCCGGGCGATGTGCAATGGATGACCGCCGCCTCCGGCATCGTTCATGAGGAGTTTCACGAAAAGGAGTTTGCGAAAAAGGGGGGCACACTCCACGCCATTCAACTGTGGGTGAACCTTCCAAAGGCGTCGAAAATGTCGGCGCCCGGCTATCAGACGATTCTCAACGCCGACATTCCGGCCATCGATCTCGAGGGCGGAGCCGGTCGATTGCGCGTGATCGCCGGGTCATACCTCGGACGGAAAGGGCCGGCGCACACCTTCACGCCGATCCAGGTCTATGACCTTCGACTGACAGCGGGGCGTCGAGTTTCACTGAGCCTGCTCAGCGGGCACAACAGCGCGATCTTCGTGCTGGAAGGTCGCGCCACAGTGAATGGGTCGCGCGAGGCGGGAGAGGCGGAACTGATCGTGTGCAAGCGCGATGGATCGCAAGTCATGGTGGAGGCTCAGAAGGACAGCCGGCTCTTGATCATGAGCGGAGAACCGATCAAGGAACCGATTGCCCGCTATGGTCCCTTTGTCATGAATACCCGTGAAGAGTTGATTCAAGCAGCCCAGGACTATCAAGCCGGGAAGATGGGGCATTTGTCATGACGGATCGCGGCCTCACCATCGAGATTTATTCCGACGTCGTTTGTCCCTGGTGCTATATCGGGAAGCGGCGGCTGGACCGTGCGTTGGATCAGCTGAATGGCGCCGCACAGACGCACATCACCTGGCGGCCCTTTCAGTTGAATCCGACGATGCCGAAGGAAGGTATGGCACGCACGGCCTATCTTGAAGCCAAGTTCGGAAGTCTGGATGCATTCCGGGAATTGGAGGAACATGTTCTCGCAGCTGGAGCAGCGGAGCGTATTCCATTTGCGTTTGAGAAAATAGCGCGAACTTCAAATACCTTCATGGCTCATCGCCTGATTTGGTATGCCGAGCAGCAGGGCCGCCAAGACGCCATGGTTGAGTCGCTCTTTCGCGGCTACTTTGTGGAAGGCGCAGATATCGGGGTGCTACCGACACTCGCGCAACTGGCTGATCGTGCAGGACTGAGCGTAAAGGCCGTAGAATCATTCCTCCAGAGTGACGAAGGGATCGAGGAAGTCAAAGGCGAAGAAGCGGCAGGTCACCGACTCGGCATCCACGGAGTCCCCTACTTTGTCTTCAACCGGGCCTCCAGTATCTCTGGTGCACAGCCGGTCGGCGTATTTGTCTCGGCGCTTGAGAGGGCCGGCATCCACATATCCGGAGCCACAGAAGGCTCGACGAGCAGGAGGTGAAGTCATGGCCGTGCAAGTCTACGGATGTAATCACATCGTGATTGAAGTCACCGACGCCAAGAAAGCGGTGAAGTTCTATTCCGATGTCTTCGGCTTGAAGATGCTCCGCGGCGGAGAGGGAGCCGCCTGGTGCAAGCTGGGTGAACATCAGTTCATGGCGATCTTTGAAGTGGACAGGTTGCAGCCGGATCGCACGAAACATTTCGGCCTCATGGTTCGTGACGAAAAACAAATCAAGGAAGTGCGGAAGAAGCTCATCAAGAAGTACAAACTCACCATGGTTCCCGGCTTTCGGTGCGACTTCCGCGATCCCTGGGGGAACCGGATCCAGGTCGGCGATCTCAGCGATGAATCGCTCGTGTGGCTCCTTCCTTACCAGGAAGTCCAGAAGGCCGGGATCAAGTTCGGGAGGTGATCTCATGAAGGCTCATTATCTCGGCCACGTCGTGTTCTATGTGAAGAACCTCGAACAGTCCCTGGCGTTTTATCGCGACTTACTGGGATTCAAAGAGGTCGGGCGTGTTTTCAAGGGTGCCGCTGCAGCCTTGACCTCCGGCCGGACCCATCACGAGCTATTACTCATCCAAGTTGGGGATGCTCCCGGGCCGCCTCCGGGCCCCCGCCGGGGGCTCTATCATATCGGCATCAAAGTCGGCGACAGTCTGGACGAACTGCGGGCCGCGAAGCGGGAATTGGAAGAGGCGGGCATCGCGATCGACGGGATGAGCGATCACACGGTGAGCCAAAGCCTCTATCTGCGAGACCCGGACGGTAATGAGATTGAGCTCTATGTGGATGCGGATGAATCGGTATGGAAGAATAATCCGGCCGCCGTGGTGGCACCGATCAGGCCACTGTATTTGTAATCTGATCAGAGGAGCAAGGCTCTGAGCCGTCTGAAAGAGAGGGTGGCATGCGAATTTCGACATCGTTCCTCCTCTTATTGGTAGCCGGATGCTTGCTGATTCAAAGTCAGGGGAGTTTTGCGGAACAGACCAGGCCCGACAATGAAATTACGAAGCTGGCCGATGACGTGTACCTATTCAGACATCAATTTCATCAGTCCATTTTCATTACCACGCCGAAGGGCGTGATCGTCACCGACCCGATCAGTTCTGACGCCGCGACCTGGCTGAAGGCGGAAATCACCACACTTACGACTCAGCCGGTGCGCTATGTGATCTACAGCCATCATCACAAGAACCATATTACCGGAGGCAGTGTGTTTGCCGAGACGGCGTTCTTCGTCAGTCATTCGGCCGCGCGGCGCGAGCTGCTGAAAGAGCCCGATCCTCTTATACCGGTTCCCGAGCTCACGTTTACCGATCGGATGTTTATTGATCTCGGCGGGAAGCATGTCGAATTGATCTACACCGGCAGGAATCATTCAGATAACAGTCTCGTCGTCTTGATTCCGCAGAATAGGCTGCTCTTCGCCGTGGACTTTATCCCTGTCGAGACGGTGGCCTACCGAACCATGCGGACCGATTATCCCGATGAATGGATTGAGTCTCTCAAACAGGTCGAGGGGTTGGATTTCGACATCCTTGTCCCAGGACACGGCAAAA
>JBBRRM010000264.1:0-4724 GCA_038275915.1 Nitrospirales bacterium | reverse complement strand
AACTGTTCGGTCTGAAGAACGACGCAGGAATCCACCTCAAAGGACGAGAGGACTTTCACTTCGAGGGGATGGAGGCTATCGATGAGAGAAGAAATGTCCACCCGCGAGGCCTATCGGTGAGCGGAGACGCGCGGCGGCGTCGTGGAAGAAGGCTGGCCGGCTGCACGGATCGCGGCAATCGTCGCAGCATAATCCCGACTAGAGAAAATTGCCGAACCGGCGACCAAGACATTAGCTCCCGCAGCCAGCACCTGAGCCGCATTGTCGACCTTGACGCCGCCGTCCACCTCGAGCAACGCGCGGCTCCCTATCCGATCGATCATGGCACGAGCCGATGAAATCTTCTGAAGACTGGAGGTGATAAACTTTTGACCGCCGAAGCCGGGATTGACTGACATGATCAGGACCACATCGACATCCGGCAGGATCTCTTCAATTGTATGGAGCGACGTAGCAGGATTCAGAGTCACCCCGGCCTTGACGCCGCGTTCCTTGATCGATTGCACCGTACGATGGAGATGCGGACAGGCCTCCACGTGAACCGTGATGTAGTCTGCTCCAGCCTCGGCAAACTCGTTGATAAAGGCGTCGGCGTTGGTGATCATGAGGTGGACCTCAAGTGGCATCTTGGTGACTTTTCTAAGGGCTGCCACGATCGGCGGGCCGATGGTCAAATTCGGAACGAAATGTCCGTCCATGACGTCGATATGGAGAAAGTCCGCTCCTGCCCGTTCTACAGCTGCCACTTCATCGGCCAGGCGTGCAAAGTCAGCAGCGAGAATCGAGGGCGAAATAAAAATAGTGCGTGCCATCACAAAAGTTTTCTCAATCGTGCAGCGAAGAATCCATCCATCGAGAGCCGGTTACCCATAGTGAAGAGGGCACCTTGTTCAGTGATGAGTCCCTGTGCCGCGGGCGGGAGCCAGGGAGCAACCGCCTCACGCTGGAACTCCGCATGGGCACGACAGAATCGCTCGATCACGTCTTCGTTTTCTTCCGGTTCTGTCGAGCACGTACTATAGACCAGCACCCCGCCGGGCCGCAAGCACGGGGCAACCGCCTCAAGGATCTGACACTGGAGCGCCTGATGTCGAGGGAACGCCTGTTCGTCTTTTCGCCATTTCGCTTCCGGATGGCGCCGTAACACGCCGAGCCCACTGCAGGGCGCATCGACCAAAATTCGATCAATGAATGGTTCGTCCCCTCTGCGCCTCTTCATAGAGGGAAGCCCTGCTGTCTCGATGGTAGGAAGCCATTCATGTGGCTGTCGAATGTCGCCGACGATCGGCACGACAATCTGGATTCCGAGTCGATCACAATTGGTTCGCAGAATGTCCAGCCTGGTGTCTTTTCGATCCACGGCATAGATGGTTCCCTTGTTATGCATCAGATCAGCCAAGTGGGTCGTCTTCCCTCCCGGCGCGGCACAGGCATCGAGCACGATGTCCTCAGGCTGAGGATCGAGCAGGGGAGGAATCAATTGAGCGGCTTCATCTTCGACATAAAAGGCACCCTCATGATATCCGGGGAGGGAAGGCACAGAGCCTCCTTCAAGCATAATACCGAAAGGACTCATGCTGGTTGGCTTGGCCGCAATACCGTTTTGTTCAAATGTTCTCAGGAGCTCCTCTCTCGTGGTAATCAGCCGGTTCACCCGAAGTGTCACCGGAGGCACCTCGCTGACTCCCTCGCAAGCCGCCTCCGCAGAGACCGTGCCCAGACGTTCCACCCACCGACGACTGAGCCAGCCCGGAACCGAATACCGCACAGCGAGGGCCTGCGCAGCATCTGTATCCATCCCGGGCCAAGGCTGAGAGGGATGGCGTAAGAGTGCGCGTAACACCGCATTCACGAATCCACTCCAATCTCTGCCAAGCATGCCAGCAAAGGCCCGGGCCAGCTTGACTGATTCGTTGACTGCGGCAGATTGCGGAATACGGTCTAGGAATAGGAATTGATAGGCACCAAGCCGAAGCACCATCTGTACGACGACGGGCAGTCGAGGAAGGGGCTTGTCCAGGACCGGCTCAAGTCGCCAATCGATAGTTGCAAGCCGGCGCAGGACGCCATAGGTCAGCTCCACCGTGAGAGCTCGTTCCCTGCTGTCGAACGAACAACGCGCTAGAGCACGATCTAGTAAGACATCGATCCCTTCTTCACTCTTGACGGAATCCACCAACAACGAAAGGGCGATCGCGCGCGCTGACGGTGCGGTCGTGGTAGTGAATAAGGATCGAGAACCAGCAGCCATAGGGAACTCAGGATAGCAACAAACCGACGCTTTCAGGAATGGGCAGGAGCTAGGAAAGAGCCCCTCCTCCCAACTGCAGTCCAATAGCAATGTGATGACCTGCCAAGTATTGGGACACGGTCATGCGACGGCTATTAGCCGGCTGCAACTCCATCACGGCAAGGACTCCTTTGCCGGTGGCGACATGAATCGTCTCGTGTGTGACGGCGACGATCACCCCGGGGGGCTTCGTCACAGGCCCTGAAAGTGCCGACGCCCGCCAGATCGTCCATCGGTCACCTTCCGCGGTTGTATAGGCGCCGGGCCAGGGAGAGAGTCCGCGAACCCGATTGGCCAGAGTATTGGCGGGCAAGTTCCAATCAATCACGCCGTCTTCCTTTTTCAGCAAGGGCGCCAAAGTTGCTCGTGAGGAATCTTGGGGCCGGGGCACGATAGTGCCGGCCTTGAGTCGGGCAATCGTTTCCACTAGCAGTCTACCTCCGAGCTCAGCCAAACGGGGCGAGAGGGTCCCGGCCGTATCGTCCGGAGCAATCGGGATCGACTCTTGGAGCAACATGGTGCCGGTATCCATTCCTTCATCCATCATCATAGTGGTAATGCCTGTTTCCGTTTCGCCATTGATGATGGCCCATTGAATCGGACCAGCGCCGCGATACTTCGGAAGAAGGGAACCGTGCACATTGATACAGCCGGACGGGGGAAGCGACAGGATCATCGACGGCAATATGCGGCCGAACGCTGCGACCGTAATCAGGTCAGGTTTCCACCCGGCAAGAGCGTGGAGAAATTCAGGATCCTTCATTTTGACCGGTTGTAGTAAAGGAATCTGCTCTCGCTGAGCCAGGAGTTTCACCGGTGAGGGCGTGAGGGTTTGTCCGCGCCCTTTCGGGCGGTCCGGTTGAGTGACAATGCCGACGATGGAATCGCTCGACCTCAACAAGGCCTCGAGAGAAGCCGCCGCAAAATCTGGCGTGCCCATAAAAACGAGACGCATGTCATCGCTTTAGCATTGCAAGTGAGCGAAAGCAACTTGGATACGCGGTCATTCGCTTGACTTGCCGTTCAACGCTTTGTTAGCATCCACTCGCGGGGTGGAGCAGCCCGGTAGCTCGTTGGGCTCATAACCCAAAGGTCGAAGGTTCAAATCCTTCCCCCGCAACCACGGAAAACGTACGGGCTTTCGACCCCGAGCAAGGTAAGAAGCTCATCACCACGGGCAGCGCCTCTCGCCTGATAAAAGCGCTGCCCGTTTTCTTGTATTGGCGTGCAGACAATGGGAGCGAGGTGCTTCCGGAAGAAGGCGTTGACGCGGATCGGATCGGTGTTCAATAGCCCCTGGAGTTCTTCGAATTTTGCCTTGATGGTCGATGTGTCGACGCAGAGCGTCTGAGTAAGCCTCTGTGACTGTCGCTGAGTGTGCCTGGCGTGAAGATCCTTTCTTTTGGCCTCGTACTTCTTCAGCATCTCGCCGGTCGTCTCACCTACCACCCCTGCCAGAATTGCCTGCTCGATGTTCCGCAAGCACCGCTCAACCTCCCGCAACTCAGCTTCCAATGCCTCGCGGTGCTGATCTTGCGACGAACAGAGAATCTGGAGACGATGGTTCACGGCTGAGACCATGTAAGCCAAGGTGTCCGGATTGAGAACACTTCGCTGAATGGCCTCGACGAGCTTGGCTTCGACCACGCCGGCCTTGACCGTGAGACCGTTGGGACACACGTGCGGTCCTTTATTCCGATGGAACCCGCAGCCAAAGCGCTGATTCCCTCCCGGGCGGCTGCCGCTGACCGCGGTCATTCCTCCGCCACAGACTCCGCATTGTAGCAACCCCGAGAACAACGAAGGTCTTCCCGAGGGGTTCCCCGCCTTTCGCCCCGCGAGTCGACCGTGTCCGTCCCGAGGCAAGTATCGAGCTCCCAGATCCTTGAATCGTTCTTGCACCGCCTGCCAATGCGCATCCGAAATGATGCGGAGTTCCGGATAATCGGCGAGCTGCCACTCCGACCTAGGGCGAAACCGGGCACGCCGCCGACCTGTGAGGGGGTCCTTCATGAACACCCGACGCCCATACACCCACCGGCCGATGTACTTCTCATTCTTGAGAATGACTCGGACCGCGCTACTTGCCCACCCCTTTCGCTTCAGGCCTCGTTGGGTGGGCTGAGAGGGAAAGGCCACCTGGACGGCATTCAAACGACACGCGATCTCTCGCAAGCTCAGCCCATCGGTGAACCAGGTAAAGAGCCGTCGGACGATCTCGGCTTCTTCCGGTTCAATGATCAGCTCGGCCCCGAGCATCAATGGATTGCCCGCTGCGTCGAGCCTACCGCTCGTGTCCACCACGGGGACCGAGCGGTAGCCGAAGATCCGGCCTCCCGTATGGAGCTTCCGCGTGAATCGGCCTAGAAGGCCGCGCAAGGTGCGATCTCGGAGGTCATCGAGATACGCCTCGTTCATGATCGCCTTGACCGAA
>JBBRRM010000263.1:0-4772 GCA_038275915.1 Nitrospirales bacterium | reverse complement strand
CAAAGGATGCGATGCCATTGCGGGTTGTGGAGATGTTATCTATATGAATCTCCGACTTCATGACTCGTTATCCAGATGGCACACTTAGCCTGCACCCGTCGATTTAGCGTCAAAACGGTTTCGCCAAGCAGTCAGATGGGTTGTCCTGAGGGGTCGGGGTGTAGAAAAAGCCGGGGTTGGGGGGGAGTTCGAGTCATGGTCAGCCATGCCCCCATTCATCGTCGAACTTTGACAGGCCAGCGGGCGCCGCCGTCAACGCCTCCACTGAAGGTGCCTCCGCGTCAAGCGTGCGTCGCACAAGCGTGACGAGCCGCTGCTCCTCGAACGGTTTGGCGAGGAAGGGTAGGCCCGCTCGACGGATTCCATAGCCTGCTAACTCTTGGGCGATATTGCCGGACATGAGAACTACGCGTAGCTCTGGTCGTAGTCGAAGCGCGCGGACCGCCAGATCATGCCCATGAACAAAGGGGAATTCATTGTCGCTCGAGGCAATCACAAACATCGGGGGAGGCATGACAAGATCAGTCAGCAGAAGATGGATGGGTCCCGAATGGTTCTTACAAATGCTCAGTGCTTCGGAGCTATTCGTCGCGGGAAGAATGGAGAACCCGGCTTGGTCAAGGATCGCAGTGCAGAGCCGCACTATCGCGGACTCATCGTCGACGACTAGGATGGTTTGCTGCTTCGAAATCGGTGGAGCGATCGATGGATTGGCCATTTGGCGAGGCACCTTCCGGATAATAGTAGTGACTTAAAGACTCATAACAGGACAGCTCGTAACGTGCAAAGGAAATGTCATTTCACCCCTCGGCAAAGAAATCTCCACCCCCTAGTACTTCTATCGGCAGGCGGGATCAGATTACGAGCTCCATACCATGGACTTCGTCGCCCTGCGTAAGAGGGACCGAGACAACTCTGATGATTCCCTCCTACTTCCGAGATACTGCTTTGTGGTCTAGTTCCCCGCGGCACTAGGCGGCATGGGTGGTCTGTAACAGATCACCCTACGGTAGAAGATACGAATCGCTTTTAGCGCGAGCGCTGATCATGACGTGACTACATACGGAGTAAGTGCGTTAGAAAATGCCTTCTCCTCACACAACTCTCCCGCATCACGGTCGATCGCTTGATTCATACCGACTCGCTCCCCTTTGAATCTGGTGCACGACCCAAGCTCTAAGTAATATCGCGTCCTATGGCCAGGGCTCCATCACGCCTGGGCTACACACGTGCGTATGAGCGTGGCAAACATCGAGAAAGGATTCATGGGTCGGATCCGAACAGCCCGACAGGGGATATGCACATAAGAGCGAGAAGGCATGGCGGGCCGCTAACATTCCACAGCTCTTCTAGATGGAGTGCTGCCTCGGCTGCACACCTCACCGCCATTGAGATTTTGGTTCTTCGCCCTTGTAACGCGAAGCCGCCCCGTTTGTTGCAAGGCGAGCATGGGCCGACCTATTATTACCTACTAGGCGAATTGCTCGCACCAGCTTTCATGACCTACTCTAGCTCCTTAGGCTAAAAGTATTGGGTTATACCGAACTGGATCAGCGAATTGGGGCTCGGCGAGAACAGATGGGCCACATCAATCCGCAAAAGGGTATTGGAAAGGAACGTGGGCACGATGCGGAGCCCGGTCCCCACGTTCACGGCTCCTCGCCAGTCTCGAAGGTTCCCATCCTCTGTGAATGATTGAAACGTGCCGAAGTCGGAGAACAAAACCCCCTGCACCGCCCAGCGCGGCGCCACTGAAATCGCGTGCCGGAGTTCCAGGTTGGTATACGCTTGCGCGCGATTCCGAAATAGATTATCAGAGAGCCCTCTCACCCCTGTAATACTGCCAATTAAGACACTGTGATTCGGATTTCCACTCTTATTAACCGCTTCCGCTACGCTGTTGATCATCAACACTGTAGTTGACGCCAGTGGGATCCCTTGGAGATAGCGCAACTTGGCTTCATGCCGTTGCTGATTGGCGCCAAAAAAGAAACCGGGCCGAAGCTCGAGCGCGATTCGGTAGCCAGTCGGCACCAGATCGTGCCAATGATACTTGTCCCAGGTCAGCTCGGGAATCACGCCAACGTAATACCCGTCAGGCGGGCGTTGAGTGCCTTTCTCGTCATCGATTTGCTCTCGGTACACTTCCATGACCACCTCATACCGCAACGGTGAGCCATACCTGTAGGGTCCTTTCAGTTCAAACTCGCTCCCGATACGGTTTCGCGTCCACGTGGAGGCCGAATCGGCAAATCGGATGCCGTTCACATTGTACGATCCCTTGATCTCTTTGGCCCACCGTCCAGGCTCGAAGGCGTGTTGTGAGAGCCACAATTCGACGTTCGGTCCGCGTTGACTGTAATTGAACTGCCCGCCGAGTTGCGTCCCCGTGCCAAATAAGTTGTATTCCACCAAACCGACTGTGGCGTTCAAATCTTTCACGCTCGTGCCGCTCGTGAAGTTCAGGATGGGCGCCAGCGTGATTTTTTCCTCCACGGCCACCGTTGCTACCGAGCCGTCACGCGATACCTGCACCCGATCGAAGAGACTCAGGTTACGTACCCGCCGCTCAAATTCTTCAACCTCGGCTCGGGTGAACTCCCCGGGCAACGACCGAGGGAGCAACCGGACGATCGTCTCCGGCTTGGTATGGATCAGTCCTTCGATATGGACGGCATCGATCCAGACAGTCTCGCCGTCCGCAATGCCATTCGCAGCCAGGGCGAACCCGACGGTTGCCGGGTGAAACAGTACGAGTATGACGCAGGCAATCAGAAACGGCTGAAAAAGAATGGGCGAACTACTTGAATTGATGTGAACGTGTCGCATCATTGGCCTCCGTAGAAAAAGAGGCGCCCATCGATCAACAGGACGTGCGCATGGCGTGGAGACATTGGATGGGTCTAGATGCGAAGAGGTAAGAGAAAGGAAAAGGGGGTGTTTCGGGGGGGCGGGTAGTGTAGTGAGGCAACTCCCAGAGCTGCGTGGTCCGTCGACTGAACCGCAATGGAAAACGCATCAAGATCTGGTGCGACCGTCAGCGTGTCCGGGGCTGAGCTGCCCACTCGCTGCGATGGCATGAGCATATGCTCGGCGATATTGTCCGGTTCTTTAGCGGTTGCCTGGGTGTCCGCAGCCACGTCCGGTTCTTCGAACGCCAGGTCAATGACCCCGTCTCCGGCGGTCCACCGACAAAGGAGGAGTGCAAGCCAACCAATGACCATCATGTAAGAAGTTATCTGAAATTGCATACGCGGTAGTATAGCCTAATGAGGAAATCTGTCAATTTTTCGTATGCTGACTTGCGAGTATTTCCGGTCACTGCAATTAGTCCCGCGTCACTGCAAGAGAGTGTCGACGAATAGACCGTATGGCACAGCTCGTCGCCTTCTCTGCATATCCACACCCCGTTACACTTCCGTCAGGAATAAATATCCACTGTTGTAGAAACAATGGAGCACAATGGCGGGATAGGTGCTCTGCAAACGATTCCGTACCAACCAGAAGATCAGAGACGGAATCAGGACAGACAATGCCCACATGGGCAGATTGGTGAACCAATGCACGCCCATGAAAAGCACTGACGTGGCGCAGTTCGCCAAGGTAACTTCCTGCATCACACGCCGGCCTCATGAACATCGAGCGAGGTGCCCTTTAATCACTCCGCGGAAGAGTAGCTCTTCAAAGCGCGGCAGCCAGAGAGCGGCAGCCGGAAACAGGCAGGGACCAGAAACGAGACCAACTGGAGTGGGGTCAATCGATGTGATAGACCAGCCGCCCCCAAAAATCGGCCCCGGCACCGCCGCGAACAAAAGACACCATTTCGATAGAATGGGGGCACCGATTGAGCCCTGGCAGATCGTTCACGACTTCGTCGCCTTACTCAGCGAAGACACGCCAGGTCCGCCCGTGCCTGAGCGCGGAGGGACCTCTACCTGGAAACTTATTTCTTGCCAGGCTGGTCAATGCCAAGACTGAACCGCATTTTCTTCAACCGCGAGGCCCAGAGAACAAGACTGAGAAGGACCAACGCCGGCAGCAGCATATCCACGCTGCCAGTTTGACTCAAGGTGCAACCACCACCACTCCCCCCGACACTTGGAGAATCGGCAGGAGCGCCAGGGGAGGCAGGAGGGCCAGGGGTGGCCTGGACGACTGAAATATTCACCATACCTTGAGGGCTGTTGGCATCGTTGTCTCGGGCAAAATACGTTAGCGTGTAGGTGCCTGCCGGAGTGGCGGCAGGCCAACTGAATGCCCCTGTGGCACTCAGGCTTGCACCACTCGGTAGAGAAACCGAGACGAAAATCGGGGCATCGCCATCAACGTCCATGGCTCCCACGACGAAGGTGAGTGCATTTCCTAGCGTGACAGTCTGGGCCGCGACCGCCGTCAGCACGGAGGAGTGTTCACCCGGACGGTCGCGGTGGCCGTCCCTGTCAGTCCACCAGTGTCTGTCGCGGTTAGTCGAAACGTGGAGGTACCAGTCGCAGGCGCAGTAAATGAGGCATCGGCTTGATTGTTGTGCGCAATGGTGCCGACAGAGATGCCGGTCAGTTGGGTCCATGCGTAAGAGCTGATGCTACGTCCCAAATCCGCGACAGCGGTGCCCGAAAGCGATACCGTAGTATTCGGAGCCACGACTTGCGAAGCGTTGGTTATCGTAACTGCCGGCAGTGAGGCACTGGCCTGTAATGCGGCATGCGCATCCAGTAAGCCCGCACCGCACAGCCCGGCGCCGCCGGCAGTTGTACACCACGAGCCGGCTGGAA
>JBBRRM010000262.1:0-4784 GCA_038275915.1 Nitrospirales bacterium | reverse complement strand
CATCGCTTTTACAGGACTTTTACGAAAATTTGTTTGACTTTTTCCCCCCTCACCAGTAGACTTTGCTCGCCTCCCACACGATCCTTGTGAGCAAGGATCATTATATCCAACACTATTTTTTCATGGACACGAAAGAATCGTCGGCCGTGGACCAGCTATCCGTCGAAGAGCTTGCCGCAAAACTCGAGCCCGACCTCTTACCTAAGCATGTCGCCATTATCATGGATGGCAATGGCCGCTGGGCGGAACTGCGAAACCTCCCTCGCATAGCCGGTCACCGCGAAGGGATCAAATCCGTTCGGGAAATGATCACAGTCTGTTTGGAACTGGGCATCCACGCCCTGACAATTTATGCATTTTCGCAGGAAAATTGGAACCGTCCCGCGCAGGAGATTTCCTCCCTCATGGGCCTGCTCGAATATTACCTTTCGACGGAACGAACGAAACTCATTGAACAAGGCGTACGGTTTCGCACGATAGGCCGGCTCGACTCACTTCCGGCCTCCGCCCTCCAGTGGGTCCGGGCCGCCGAACAGGAAACTGTCCATCTCGACAGACTGCACCTGACAGTGGCTCTCAGCTATGGCGGCCGCACTGAGATCGTTGACGCCGTGCGCAGGCTCATGCACGAAGCACAAGACGGAAAGCTGCGACCGGACGAGGTAGATGAATCGCGTATCCAGCAATATCTCTACACCCATGAGCTTCCCGATCCGGACCTGCTGATTCGCACCAGCGGTGAAACCCGAATCAGTAACTTTCTCCTCTGGCAGCTCGCGTACACCGAGCTCTACTTTACTCCGACCCTGTGGCCCGACTTCCGTCGCCGTGAACTCTTGCTGGCCTTGCTGGAATACCAGCGACGCGAGCGGCGGTTCGGTCGCGTTCTCAGCACCATTTCTTCATAGTGGTCGATACAAATCTCCACATGCAGGGATATAAAACCACCGGACAACAGCCGGTCAAGCCCGCGGCGGCTGCCTCCCGGTTTGATCCCCGTCGGATTTATACGGTTCTGGTCCTCGTCCCACTTCTGTATGCCATCATTCGCTACCTTCCGCCTCTCGCATTTTCAGCCCTCGTGGTGCTGGCCGGGGGACTTGCCCTTTTCGAGTTCTACCGATTGTGTTTCAGCGACCGAAGTCCCTCCTGGCTGGTCGGGATAGGACTGACAGGCTTCGTCGCCCTGATTCTCGGAACACACTGGCCGAATATCATCGCTCCCACCCTCCTCGCCACGCTCGTAGGCATTATTTCGGTTCCGCTTTTCAGCCGCTCACCCCTCGAACAGAGCCTGAGGGATAGTGCCATGACATTGTTCGGCGTGCTCTATCTCGGCCTCACACTCGGCCCGCTCTCGATGACGAGGCTGCTGCCTCAGGGTGAATGGCTGATCTTCTTTCTTCTGTTGGTCACGTGGGTTTCCGATGCCGGGGCATATTATGTCGGCACACTGTACGGACGACATCGACTGGCTCCCAGGATCAGTCCCAAAAAAACTGTCGAGGGCTTGGTGGGTGGCTTGATTGGTGCGATAATCGCGGCATACACAGTTCGTTGGTGGTTTCTGCCGGAGCTGTCCGGTCTCGATTGTCTGGTATTGGCTATTCTTCTGACCATCACAGGTCTCTGGGGCGATCTGACCGAATCGGCAATGAAGCGCAGCGTCGGCATAAAGGATTCCGGCGGGATCCTGCCAGGCCACGGCGGCATGCTCGACCGTCTGGATAGTCTCTTGTTCACTGCCCCTGCCTTCTACTACTATATAACGATGGCGAGCCGCCTACGAGTCATCGAGTAAGGAAGCTATGAAAACACTTGTCATCCTCGGGTCGACCGGGTCGATCGGCACCAACACGCTGGATATCGTGGATCGATTCCCCGGAGAATTCTGCGTGGCAGGATTGACTGCCGGCAGCAACGATGAAAAACTCGAAGACCAGATCCGCCGGTTCAAGCCCCGCATAGTCGCCCTCTCGGATGCCTCCGCCGCCGCCAGGCTCCGGCAACGCTGTGCGGATCTGCCCGTTATGATATTAGCCGGGCAAGAGGGTTTGATTCAGGTTGCCTCTGCCCCAGAAGCCGAACTCGTCATCTCCGCCATTGTTGGTGGAGCCGGTCTCGTACCGACCCTTGCAGCGATCCGAAGCGGAAAGCAAATCGCCCTGGCCAATAAAGAACCGATGGTCATGGCGGGGAAACTGATGCAAGACGAGGCGCGACGGCATGGCGTTCGTATCTTCCCTGTCGATAGCGAACACAGTGCGATCTTCCAGTCGTTAGAAGGTCATCGTAAGGAGGACGTCCGTCGCCTCATTTTGACGGCGTCCGGAGGCGCCCTCTGGAACCTGAGCCGGAAGGAGCTGCAAGACGTGACACCCGAACGGGCACTCCAACATCCGAACTGGAAAATGGGAGCTAAAATCACAATCGATTCTGCCACGCTCATGAACAAGGGTCTTGAAGTCGTCGAAGCCCGCTGGCTCTTCGACATCCCGGAATCTCAGATCGAGGTCATGATCCATCGGGAAAGTATCATCCATTCTCTGGTAGAGTATGAAGACCGTTCCATGATCGCGCAGTTGGGATTGCCGGATATGCGGACACCGATTTCTTACGCCATGCGATATCCAGGTCGCCTGCCGCTCGATCTTCCATCGTTGGATCTGACGGAAATCGGGAAGTTGACGTTCTGCAAACCGGATCACGACCGGTTTCCCTGTCTGGGTCTTGGATATGAATCCCTGCGAATTGGGGGGACGATGCCGGCTACGATGAATGCCGCCAATGAAATTGCCGTCGAAGCATTCTTGAATGGGGGGATTCGGTTCACCGATATTGCGGGGATCATTCGCAGTACGATGGACGGACACTCCACCAAAGACGTCGAGACGTTGGAAGATGCGCTGGAAGCCGATCGCTGGGCCCGAGAGAAGGCCGAATCATTGGTTGTGGCGTTGGCACGCTAGGTCTATACGAAGGAGCAAATACCGTGTTCATGGCATTCACCTGGTCCCCCGATACCGTCTGGCTGTTATTGCAAAAGGCATGGTGGTTCCTGGTTGTTCTCGGCGTGTTAGTCGCGTTCCATGAACTCGGACATTTCCTGGCCGCTCGCTGGGTCGGCGTCAAGGTCCTGAAGTTCTCTCTTGGATTCGGACCCAAGATATTCGGCCGCCAAATGGGCGAAACAGAATACCTCCTCTCAGCCATTCCGCTCGGTGGCTATGTAAAGCTGTTCGGCGAAGATGAAACCGAGGCGACCACACAGGAGGATCGTGCGCGCTCGTTTGCACACCAAGGATTGTGGGGCAAAGTCCTGATCGTCGCCGCGGGACCCGGGTTTAACTTCATCCTGGCTTATTTCATTTTTGCCGCTTGGCTCGCCACCGGGGCTCCGCTGTTTGTCCCCACGTTCCAGGACCTGAATCCCGATATCGAAGCCATGGTGCCCGGCTCGCCAGCCGATACCGCCGGTATCCAGATCGGGGACCGTATCAACCGTGTCAACGGGCGCGACATTTCGACCAGAACTGAATTATTCGACGCCGTGACGAAGAGCAATGGTCAGGCGCTGACGCTCGAGATCAAACGAGGCGAACAGGTCAAAACGCTCACCGTCACCCCCACCAGCGCCCCCGGACCACATGCTTCTGCACAAGAGCCGGCATATTACCTGGGCGTCGAAGAAACACCGTCCCTCGTCACATCGGTCATGCAGAGTTCTCCGGCAGCGAAAGCCGGGCTTCAAGCGGGTGACCATGTGGTCAACATCGAGGGCCAGACGATCCATACATGGTCCCAGATGACCGGCATCGTGAAGGAAAACCCCAACCGCCCGCTGAAGGTTGAGGTCTTGCGGGAGGGGCATCGAGTCTCGCTGACCGTCACACCCTCTGCCGAAAAAGCAATGGTCAACGGCCAGTCGGTCGAAGTCGGCAAGATCGGCATTTCGGGCCCCGGCCGTTCGATCATACGTTCCAGTACCCCACTCATGTCGCTCTATGACGGCTTGGGAGCCACGTGGGGCTGGACAGAGCTGACCGCAATCGGCCTCTACAAGATGGTCGTGGGAGATATCTCGAGCAAGAATATCGGTGGCCCATTGACCATCGCCAATATCTCCGGCGAAGCCGCTGCGCAGGGAGCCTCGAGCGTCATCTTTCTCATCGCCATCCTGAGCATCAATCTAGGCGTCCTCAACCTGCTTCCCATTCCTATTCTCGATGGAGGCCATCTGTTGTTTTTCCTGATTGAAGGCATCCTGAGGAAACCACTCGGTGAACGGCAGAGAGAAGTGGCACAACAGGCTGGCCTCGTGTTATTAGTGGGCGTGATGATCTTTGCGTTTTGGAACGACCTTGAACGGATTTTTTCTCGCTAGCAGGATGCTGAAACAAGCTCGAAACATTGCTCCCGGCTCGTCACCTTCCGCAGCGTACGCCTCTGGAGAAGAGTTGCCCAGCGGCTCGGGACAGGCCGGCGTGAACTGGTACGTCTCCGGCCTCCTCCTGCCTGTGGCCGCACTGCAGAATTTGCCTGGGAATCCACCGAACCTGCCTTCCGGAAGATTGCTGCATTCATAGCCCATGCGGACCTCTCAAGTCTTAATTCCCACATTGCGAGAAGATCCGGGCGAAGCGGAAACCATCAGCCATAAGCTCATGCTGCGAGCCGGCCTGATTCGCAAGGTAGCGGCCGGCATCTACACGTACCTCCCGCTCGGCCTCCGGGTCATTCGAAAGGTCGAGCAGATCATTCGAGAAGAAATGAACCGGGCGGGC
>JBBRRM010000261.1:0-4808 GCA_038275915.1 Nitrospirales bacterium | reverse complement strand
GTAGAAGGAGTCTCCCCTTTGCAATATGCGTTGTAGAACAATGCGAACTCACTTCCGATCACTCCGAAGGACCACTGGTCTCCGATGATATGATGCATTGTGAGCACCAGCACATGGTCTTCGGGTTCGATCTCGATCAGTAAAAACCTTGCCAAGGGGCCCTTCTCAAGATCGAACGGCTGGTTCGCTTCATGTTCCACAAGCCGGGCTGCTTCCTGCTGCCGCTGTTCGGCCGGCAGCCGTGAAAGATCCACTTCAACCCAATGAGGAGACCGGAAGGGACTGACGATTTGGACAGGTCCCTCTGCCGTCATCGCGAAGGTCGTCCTGAATGCCTCGTGCCGGCTACAGATCGCGTCGATTGTAGACCGAAGGGCCGATTTGTTGAGTGGGCCCATCTGTCGCGAGGCAAACGGCATGTTATATGCCGTGCCTTCCGGAGCGAGCCGATACATGAGCCACATGCGTTGTTGAGAATAGGAAAGAGGGAGGGGCAGATCCCTGGGCACCCGAACGATCGGTGGTATCTGTGACGCTTTCCGTTCCCCACGTCGCAAACGCGTCACTTCTTCGGCCAAACCCACGATCGTGGGTCGCTCAAAAAGCACCCGCAATGCGACGTCAACATCAAAGACCTCACGCATCCGGGAGACAAGCTGCGTCGCTATAAGGGAGTGGCCTCCTCGCTCAAAAAAATTGTCATGGATGCCAGCCTCCGGCACGCCCAGCACAGATTTCCACAATTCGGCCAACGCTTCTTCTACGTGGTTCCTCGGAGCAATTTTGGTTACCGCATGTCCTGCGGTCTCTTCCGGAATAGGAAGGGCACTTCGATTGATTTTTCCTGTCGCAGTCAGTGGCATGACGTCCACCCCCAGGATAATGGACGGCACCATATAGTGAGGTAGTCGGGCCGCGACATAATTCCGAATCGGATCGAGCATCGCTTTCAGTTCAGGCTGACCCGTCACATAGCCGACTAACCGCTGCTGCTCCGGCTTATCCTGTCGAAGCAGAACCGCGGCCTGATAGACGCCCGGAGAATTGCTCAGCACATATTCGACTTCACCTAATTCAATCCGATACCCGCGCAACTTGACCTGCTGATCCATGCGCCCAAGAAACTCTACGTTGCCATCGTCACGGTACCGGGCCCGATCGCCGGTACGATACAGCCTGGCACCAGCCACATGGGGATGCGCAAGAAAGCGCTCTCGGGTCAACTGGGGCTGATTCACATATCCACGGGCCAGGCAATCTCCTGCGACATACAACTCCCCTGGGACGCCAATAGGCACCGGCTCCAGGTCCGCACCCAGCACATAAAGCTGCATGTTGGTAATCGGTTTCCCGATCGGCACTCGAGCCCCTGCTTCCTCACGTGTCGTTTGATAGACGCTGCACCAGACCGTGGCTTCAGTCGGGCCATATTCGTTGTAGAGCGTGGCATGAGGCAGGAGCTGGTAATGCAATCGGACCAGTTCAAGGGGAAGGCTCTCTCCGGCGGTAATGACGATGCGAAGTGATTCCAGCTGACCCGTCGATGCATCACCGAGGACCGCATTATATAGAGAGGGCACCCACACAACATGCGAGATGCCGTGACGTTCAATGAGCGCCGCAAGCTCCGGGGGATCACGATAGACGGGCTCAGGGGAAATGACTATTTGTCCCCCTTGCAACAACGTCCAGAAAATACCTGTCACTGAACCATCAAAGGCCAGAGAAAAGGTCAACAGAAACCGTGACACCTGTTCCGGGTAATAACGAAGTCTGGCATCCAGCGACATCACCAGATTACGGTGGGTTACTGCCACACCTTTGGGCCTCCCGGTCGACCCTGAGGTATACATGATATAGGCAAGCTGATCAGAACCAATTTGGGTCGCTGGATTCTCAAACCCTCCATTCCCTCTAGATTCACAAAGCGCCTTCACATCCCATACCTGGCCACCATAGGTGTGTAAGTGGTTACGGAGATGCCCCTGCGTGACCACCATCGAGACCTGCGCATCATCGAGCATGAGCCGAAGGCGATGATCGGGGAAAGATGGGTCCAGCGGAACATAGGCCCCCCCTGCTTTCAGAATCCCAAGAAGACCCACGATACCGTCCACCGAGCGCTCTACGCAGAGGCCCACCGGCAGATCCGCGCATACCCCTAAATTCAGCAAGGCACGGGCCACCCGGTTTGCACGTCGATTCAGCTCCTGGTAGCTGAGGGACTCATCCCCACAGCTGACGGCGATCGCCTCGGGAGTCCGCGCCACCTGTGCCTCTATGAGGGTGTGTATTCCCACCGAAAAAGGTGATGGAACTTGTGTGTGGTTCCATCCCGAAAGAATTTGCCGGCGTTCGTCAGACGTGAGTAGAGAGAACTCGCTAAGGCGGGCCTGAGGTTTTTTGATGAATTCCACAAGGAGGGTCTCAAGCTGTCCCAACATGCGATTGATAGTCGAGTCCTCAAAAACCGTCGAGTTATAGAGCAGGGCAAGTTCCACACCCTGAGCCTTGTTCACGACCATCAAGACCAAATCGAACTCCGACGCAGTCAGCTCCCAAGGAAGATGGGTGGCCTCAAGGCCTCTGATCTTGAACGAGGACAGGGGGTCGTCTTCAAGCACGATCATCACGTTGAAGAAGGGGGAGAGGGTCCCCTCTCGACGCAATGAGAGCGCCTCGATCACCTCTTCAAACGGCAGTTCGTGATGATCATACGCATCGATCACCACACGCCGCACCCGCTTCAGCAAGTCTTGTCCGGTGAGTCCGTCCGAAAGTTCAACGCGCAACGCCACGGTATTGACACAATAGCCCATCACATTTTCGAGCTCCACGCGACGCCTGCCCGCTGCTACGGATCCGACTACGACATCAGACTCTTGTGTATAGCGATGCAGCCATGTCACAAAAACGGCATACAAGGCCATGAACGTCGTCACACCCTGCTGCTGACAGAACGTTTCCAAGGCTGCTGCAAGTCCAGGAGAGAGGGCGCGTGACAGGACATGTCCCTCAAACGTCCGCATGCGCGGCCGCGGATGGTCTGCCGGTAGATCGACGGGCGGGCGGGCACCGCTCAATTGCCTGATCCAATATTCTCTTTGTACCCTGCGAAGGCCTTGATCGAGCCTGGCTCGCTTCCAATTCGCATAGTCTGCATACTGGAAACTCAGCTTCGGCAACGAGGCCCCTTGTACCTCTCCGCCGGCTTCGTAGAGAAGAGCCAATTCCTTGCAGAAGACGCGGAGGGACCAACCATCGGCGATGAGGCGATGGAATGTCAAAGCCAGGACCTGCTGACTCTGGTCGAGCACCACCAATGCAACTCTGAACAACGGCCCCGTTCCGAGGTCAAACGGTTGGCTGGCCTCCGTGCGTAAGAACTGCCGGACATCGAGGTCTTGCTGCGCCTGGTTCAGTCCACGAAGATCATGTTGTTTCACCGTGAAGAATGAATCAGCCGATACTTCCGCGAATCCCTCCCCTCTCTCAGATCCAAATCGGGTTCGGAGAATATCGTGTCGACGGATGATTTCCTGTACGGACCGCTCCAACACGTCGGGATTAAGTGGACCCCGTATATGCACGCCCATGGAGATATGATTAATCGAGCTCCCCGGATGAATCTGCTCCAGGAACCAGAGTCGCTGCTGGGCAAAGCTGAGAGACATCCTGCCTTGACTTGATTCGTGAGCAAGCAGGACGAGAGGGATCTGCAGTCCTCCGCCGGAAGAGAATCCAATCCCCTCCACGGCAGTCTCCATCTTTTCAGAATTCGTGCTAAGTTCCCCGACACGAGTGGCCAGAGCGGAAAATGTCGGGCATTCAAATACAACACTGAGAGAGAGTTCAACCTGGAATACATCGAGTATTCGTGCCACGAGCTGGGCGACAAGCAGAGAATTACCCCCGAGTGCGAAGAAGTTCGCATGGCGCCGCGGCGGGGGTCCTCCCAGCACCTCCTGCCAGATAGCAGCCAACCTCTGTTCGAGCGGAGTAAGGGGAATATCGTTCAGTAACTCTCCACTCTGCTCTTCTTCAGACGCATCCAGCGTACTCGTTCCCACTACCACGAGTTGTCCGGCCTCAAAGTCCGCCCTACAGGCGTGCCGTTGAATTTTTCCGCTGGAGGTTCTTGGGATGGTTCCGGATTTGACCAGCACCACGGTATGGACTTCCAACTCATACTCGTCAGCGACCACGCGACGGATACCGCTCATCACCTCCGACATGTCTGATTCCGGCAACTTCTTCTCAATCTCATAGACCAACACGACGCGCTCTCCGGTCTCGCTCTCCACCGAGAAGGCCGCACCACATCCTTGCCGCAGTCCCGGATACGCTTGCTCGGCCGTCCATTCCAAATCGTGAGGATAATAGTTCCGCCCCCGTACAATGATGAGATCCTTGAGGCGACCGGTGAGAAATAGTTCTCCTCGGTGAATGAATCCCAGATCTCCAGTCCGCAGATAGGAGCCCACTCCTGAGCCAGCAAGGGTGGCCTTAAATGTGGCATTGCTTTCATCCGGTCTACCCCAATATCCGGTGGCAACCCCAGCACCCGCGACCCACACCTCCCCCACTTCGCCTGTCAGGGATGATCGTCGGGTAGCAGGATTCACGATCAACACACGAGTCTCTTCGAGGGGAACTCCGCATCCGACCAATGTTCGAGTTCCACGTTCTGCAGCGGGAGACTCTTTGACGATCGAATCAGCCAACGCCTCTGTTGCTACGGTGAACAATGTCGGTTCTGCCTCAGGCTGTTTCATCGTGACCAATAGCGTGGCCTCGGCAAGTCCGTA
>JBBRRM010000260.1:0-4816 GCA_038275915.1 Nitrospirales bacterium | reverse complement strand
CGCCTCTTCCTGCGCATCGAGAACCGTCTGGTAAAGGCGCTTCAGGTCGGGACTCGGAGTTCCGCGTACCACCGTTCTGGACATATCGGCGAAATAGCGGTTGCTGGCTGAACGAGGAAATACGTCGAAGATAATGCTGCGGTGGGCCGGTAGTGGTCCACTGCCTTCATTGTGCGGGTCGCAGGCCTGCTCCCCACCGGCGACGATCGTATGCTGAGCCACACAATCGCACTCCATCAACGTAACGTTGATCAGCTTCTTCACTCGCTCCGACGTCAGCGGTATCCCATCGAACCACAGCTGATCCTTGTTGATCGAGGCCTGACGCAGCATGTCGTGTGCGGCCGCGACCCCCTGTTCTGTCGCACGCTGGGCGGCTTCGATATAGCGTACTTCTTCGGCGGTCTTCACCACGCGCTCTTCATAGAACGGGTCCCGCTTCGGATGCAGCTGATATCCCAAGGATTGAAACTTCACGGCATGGCCGAAGGGAAAATTCGCAGGGACCAGGATCTGCGTGATGCCGGCTTCCCGGAGAAGGATATGGACGACTTCGACCGTACCAGGCTCGGCAATGCCTTGCGTCTTGGCCCGCCCTTCGACCTCCGAGTACGAGAGCACCCGATCGACGGACGATTGGCTCTTCGCCCGATCCATTTCGAGGTCGCTCATTACGAGAATCCGCTCCCCTTTGATTTCCAAATAGATAAAGGGGTCCGGCGCAATGAACTTCGTGGCGTAATACAAATTGGAGTCGATCTCGCTGGCAGCGATGAAGACCGTGGCACGTTGAGCTTGCGACGTGGATGAAGTCATATAAATACCGGTCGGAATCTAGCACGGGGGGGGAGGTCGGTCAAGGCGCGGAGGGAACGGGTTCAGGTGCCCGTATTGTGTCCCTGCCGGCATCTTGATTCTCATCCGGAATCATCAGATCGATCGGCAGCATCACGGTATTCTTCAATACGTCAAACGCGAGTTGCGCCAGGCCTGTCACGCCGGTGGCGAACGACTTCATCGGCAGGTATGTCACCTCCGGATCCTCGATCGCTCCTTTGACGGAGAACAACGCTGTGGCAAATCCTTTGCGCTCCCCGGCAAAGAGTCGCCCGAAGAGCGGAATCGTTTTCAGGAATTGCGCGTACGACCCGAAGGGACTCACCGCCCAGACCATATTGATCTGATCCGTCGGCAGATCGAAGTTTCCGGCCGCCGTAATCTTGACGATCGGGCTGTCGATGATCAGGTTCTCAGTCTCGAAAAGGCCGTTCCGCACAAGCACCGTCGCCGTAATCTTGTTATAAGGCAACCCGTCTTTTTCCAAATCCACCTTCCCCTGGAGCACGGCCGGAAGATTGAGAATGCTAATGATTTTCCACACCGCCCGTTCCTGCGACTTGAAGATACGCCCGCTTTCGAGCAGCACATCCACCTTCCCGTTCAACGTGGGATACAGACCATGCGGATTCTTTCCATGGCCGCGCATTGTCCCCGTCACTCGAGCTTCACCGGTGATCCCGCCTCCTTTCGTCCCCGTCAGCTTCAGCACATCTTCCACCAACAAGCCTGTCGCTCGAACCGACACCTCACCCTCGGCAGGCTCGTTGCGCGGTAGTTGCACGACGATACGGCCGGCCACTTCTCCATTGGTCGATTGGCCGGACAATCGATCCACATCGAGCATACCGTCTTGAATCATGATGCGGGCGGAGAGGCTTCCAAATTTGAGATGTTTGTAATGGCCTCGCGCCATCGAGGCGGTGGCCTGGACCTTGCTGGTGGCTGCGAGGGTTTCCAGAAATTCCCGGATTGGCGACCGGTCGCCTTTCGGAATGAGGAGGTCGATATCCATCTGATTGGACTCGATCTTAGCGGTAATCGCGGGTTTCACCATCCAGTTGCGAATCGTCCCTTCCAGTGCGACATCGCTGTCAAGCAGGCGAAACGACAACCGTTTGATCTCCGCGCCGTTCCGGACAAGTTGAACCCGCAGATACAAATCCTGAATGGGTCCCTCGACTCCCTTGACGTTTATCAGACCATTGGTCAATGCGAGCCACCCGGTGGTCTTCCAGGTTTTCCAATCGAGTTCCTTCCCCTTCATGTCGAGCGATAATTCAATTTTTCCTGCCTCGAACCCTCCCTTGGCAATCCATTCCGGGACGCTGGACAAGGACAGCGTCCCGGTTGAAAGCGCCGCGTCTATGGAGAATCGCTCACCCATTTGAATTTTGCCTTTGATCGGCAGTCGAATCGGGGGCACGATCAGCTCCAGACGATCGAACACCACACCGGCGGCCTTAGGAATCATGCCTTCAAATTCCACCGTCGCCGGGGCGCCGATCGGTTTTTCGACCAGACTGGGAAGTGTCACCTTCGATTCAGTCAGAACCACTTCTCCTCGTATATTCGGCGACTGGGTTGGCCCGGTCAACACCACAGCACCGTTGACCAATCCGTCGACCAGCCCGACCGGAATCGCTTTAGAGGGCAGCAACGTGGCCATATGGCCCGCATCGCCCTTGACACGAATCAAGAAGTCCTGAAACGCACTGCTGCTTCCCCCTGTGATACCCCCACTGACCTGTAGACCCAGATCGCCCAAGTACCCCGTCACTTGATCGAACGTGGTCCCACCCTCCGACAGCACGAACCGGCCTTGCAGCGCCGACAGTCGCTCCGGCAAGGAAGGATTGGTCAGACTGACACGTTGAACGGTGATCTCTCCCCCGGCGAAGGTAATTCCACCGGGCTGATTGAGCGGGCCGACCAAACGGAACGTGGTCGCGGCATTGCCCTCGACATCACGTGAGGCAGCCAAGACGCGAGACAGCTGCTCCGACTTCAGGGTCTTCGCGAGAAATTGCATCAGATCTGCAGCCGTCATCGTGCCAAAAATGTCCATTTCAAGCCATGGTCCCGACTCCAAAAAGGAAACGAGCGCCTTGCTGTCGTGCATGTGAATCGTGCCGTACAAGCCGCTCAGATTCGATACCCTGAGACGACCGGCTTCGACCAATACCACCCCTGCCAAATCCTTGGTAGGAACACGACGGTCTCCGATCAGGGCTTGTCCCTGCTTTACGCGAAACTCCCCCGTCAACGAGGGCTGTGCGCCTGCTGCGGACGACCCCGTGAGCGTCGCCGAAACAACTTCCACCGTTCCGTCTATTTTCAAGTCACGGATGAGCGTCGGCAGCTGCGGATGCACCCATTCAGCCGGCACCTGCGAGAACAAATAGCTCAATTGGACCGGGGAGGCCGCAAAGGTCACCGCAAACGTGGGCTGAGACGTCAGCAGACCGGAGAGACTCGCTTGGCCTGCGAGTCGCAGCTGATCCAGATTCGCGGACAGATCGAACAACACGACATCGTAGCCCGCAACGCCAGGCACGGCTCGAACGAGGCTACGCACATTGACGACGCCCTGCAATTGTTCAGGGACCGGACGCGGGCCGAAGAAGTCCGCCGCCTCTCGAAGATTCAGGTTCGCCGCTTCGATGTTGCCATCAAACTGAAGTCTGAGACCGGAAACAGAGGAATCGTCGATCGACAACGTCTCATGCTGGGTTGGGCTGATCGTCCCTGCCAGTGAAATAGCCGAAAGGCCCTTGATACCCGCATGACCTGCAGAAACGAGGAGATCCGCCTTTCCCCGTTCTACTTTGATCACGAGTGACGCTTCCACCGACTCCAGTGTCATCGATCGAGTCCCGTCCGGACGTGCGTCATCGATGATGATCAGTTTTCCATTCACGACCGTGGCTTCACGAATGCGGAAGATCCGGCCAAATGTCTGGACGGCGCGTTCATCGGCCGAGCCTCCCTGCACGACCTGATCGAAGAGATTCCAATGACCGCTACGATCGCGCCGAAGCGTCAAGATCGGCTCTTCGATGAGCAACCGCTTCCCCACCACTTGTTTGCGCAACAGAGGGAGCAGCCGCAACACCAAGTCCAATTTCTTAGCCGATAACAGGATGTCGCCGGAATTCCGGTCGTGAATGGCAACCTGCGTCAGTTCTAATCGGATGCGTGGGAACAGGACCAGCTTGATGCGGTGGACGTCGATCTTGCGTCCGACGCTCTGCTCTAACTGCTGAAGGAAAAAATCCTTGAGATAATCGTCGCCGGTGAGCTGAGGCGAGAAAATAAGAAAAGCCACGCCGCTGATCAACAGTACGACGATCAGGGCAAAAACAACTCGAAATCGGACCACTCCTGCTCCCTGGATCGACCTTGCCCGGTGGGTAAACCGCATCGCGTCTGCGGATGCGTCATCTTACCGAATCACCTGGGTGAAATCTACTAAGCCTGCGTCCTGACAGGGAATTCTCCGCTTTCACCATTCACGTTTCATCAGAATGAGGATCCCCATCGGCGCGACAAGCGAGACGACGGAGATAAGCAAGCTGCGGAGAAACAATGACTGCCCACCTAAAATCCGATGGTCTGTATGTCCGGGACGACAGGGAGCGACCTCGCAGGATGCTCAAAAAGTTCTTCCAGCAAAACCGCAGCGAGTGAAGGTCCAAGGCGTACCCTCTGTGGTACGTTGAGGACCTGAACGATGCGAGAACGAAGCTGGCGGACTTTTTCAGCATCCTGCCCCTGCTAGTGGTGGAGCAAGCACAGACCCGCTATAATCCGGGATCGACATTTTATGTACATACCGTAGACTCCATTCTGTGAACCATCCGACGACTCGTCCCTCCCGAATACGCTGGCTGATCCTCGCCTTGCTCTTTTTCATCAGCGTCGTGACGTATATCGACCGAGTCAATATTTCAGTGACCGCGCGTCAGATGATGCCGGC
>JBBRRM010000259.1:0-4835 GCA_038275915.1 Nitrospirales bacterium | reverse complement strand
TTCCGTCTTTGGTCGGATCCATGGACCAACCGCACAAGCAAACAGTTGAACGTGAGATCAAGCTCAGGGTGGGGCGGGATTTTACTCTGCCGCCCCTGGCTGGGGAGCGGTTACCCTCTCGGCTGTTTACCTCGACGTATTTTGACACGGACGATTATCGGCTTGCTCGCGCGGGCATCACACTCCGCTATCGTATCGAAGCCAGAAAAGGGAGCTGGCAGCTCAAGCTTCCTCATGGTGTGGCCCGTTTGGAATTAGAATTCAGCGGCGACCGCACGAGTCCACCCCCCTCCCTCACCACGCTACTCTTGGCACATCTCCGGAGGCAGCCCTTGAAACCAATTGCCCGTCTTCGCACCAGACGCACGGGCATACAGTTGAATACGGGCGACGGGGCGGTCGCTGATGTCGTCGTGGACTCGGTGGTCGCACTGAATGGGCGACGAGTGAGTCATCACCTGTATGAGCTGGAAGTCGAACTGAAAGAGGGCTCGGACAAGGACCTCACGAGGATCGAGCGGCTTTTGCGAGACGCGGGAGCTCAGGGAGGTGATCGCCGACCAAAGGTTTTTCAGGTACTAGGGCTCGACCTGCCGGTTCCCGCGATTCAGGATTCCCCGGCTTCTTCGCCAACGGAGCACGTGAAGGCCTTGTTGCAAGTGCAGGTGACACGGCTCCTAGTGCATGATCCTGGAACCAGGCTCGGCACGGATGAGGAGGAGCTTCACCAGATGCGGGTTGCCACACGACGGCTTCGAGCCTACCTCCGAGCTGCGGGACTGATGCTGGCCCCTGACTGGGTCGCGAATGTTCGAAGCGAATTGGCTTGGTTGGGGAACATGTTGGGGCCGGTGCGTGACCTGGATGTCCTGTTGGGGCATCTTGGCAAAGAATGCGCCTCTCTCCATTTGCCAGAACGCCGCGCCATCGAACGTCTTCTGCAGGCGCTGAAGCGAGAACGAGCGGCAGCCAGGATCGTACTGTTGCAGGCACTCGAAAGCGATCGCTATCTGGCGCTGCTCGATCGATTAGAAATCGGCGCCCAGTCACCAGCCGTGGTTGATGCGACGGTTTCCTTGACAAGTATTGCAGGAGCGGAATTCAAGACGCTCCGTCGAGCCATGCAGGAAAGCGGACCGGAGGCGAGCGACAATCAGCTCCATCACATTCGCATTCAGGGTAAGCGGGCACGCTACGCAGCGGAATTGGCCGAACGCTCCATCGGCAAGCCCGCAACGCGCTTCCTCCGGCAAGCCAAAACATTGCAAGACCTTCTGGGGGACCATCAGGATGCGTTGGTGACGGAGCAGCGACTCTGTAAGCTTCTTGGGCAGGCGCGTGGTACGTGTGCGGCGTTTGCCGTTGGACGGCTCGTCGAACGCCAATTGGCGCGGCGTCGACGTGCGAGGACCAGGCTTCCGAACGTGTGGGCCAAGCTGGTCAAACGCGGGCAAAAGGCGTGGAGATAGATTGTCCCAGCTGTGGCGGAAACACGGCACCACATGTCCATACCTTTCTGTATGGCGCTCTCTTGTTGTGCATGACAAGATCTGCGGGATAGTCTGGAATCGTCGCCCTTGCGGTGGAACGTAACGGAAGGGATTGGATCTTTCCCATGAGCTATATCTCTGACAACCTGATTCCGAACGAACGGATACTCTATCGGACGAGCCTGCATTGGAAAATTTTTGTGCCTGCCGTGCTGTTGTTGCTCCTGTGCATTCCCGTGATTGTGATGGCGATCGACGGGGGTCTGAATCCCTATTTGTCTCTGGGTCTGCTGGTCGTTCCCCTCATTGCCTTTTTGTCGGCCTTTTTAACGTGGCATTTCTCTGAGTTTGGGGTTACGGACAAGCGCGTCCTGATCAAAACGGGGATTGTCGGCCGTCATACGTTAGAAACCCTGCTCACGAAAGTGGAGAATATCGGAGTGGAGCAGAGCTTATGGGGGAGGCTGTTTGGCTTTGGGACGATCTATGTCACGGGTACGGGGTCGACCAAGGAGACGTTCCCGGGCATTGATACGCCACTGGAATTCCGCAAACAGATTGAAGCGGCTGCCGTGGCGTTTGAGGAACGGCGGCCGAGTGCGCGCTCATCATCGTAACCATGCAGACCGACAGCTCACGCATTGGCACTCAGGCGCGTACGCGAGTTCTCTCTGGCTATGGGGCATACATACTAGAATAGTACTCCCGCGGAATGCTCAAAAAGGCCGTCCAGCAAGGTCGCAGCGAGTGAACGCCCGATGCGTACCAAGTCTGTGTGCGCCGCCGAGCGGTGAGGGGCTGGTTCCCCCGTTGAGGGTTTGAACGATGCGAGAACGCTACTTGATGAAAAGGCGCGTCTGGCGCGCCGGAGTCGGAGGGGTGTGGACAGAGACTTTTTTGGCACCCTGTTTAATACTGCTTGACCAGGCGCGCTATGGCGTCTAGCATAGAGGCTGTGCTGTACTGAGCCTCGCTGACTGTCTCATCCCTCGCGCCTCTTGTTTCTTCTTCGCGCGTTTGATTCCCCAGTCTCCGCCGCTCCTTTGCCGGACAATTTCTCAAAGTACTGCGATCATTTACGGTGATTTACCAGGACCGAAGCAACTCGGTTTCTGAAGGACACACAAATTTTCGAACATCCAATGGACTGATCGGGCCAAGCCCCCAACCTATGAAGGAGAGACGTGATGACACCCGAAGAGCAAATCGCGAAGATGAAGAAAGCAATCAATCAGGCCATCAAGGTGATGGGAGACCGGTTTGGATCGACTGAAGGGGACGTGGATCGGGCAGTGGACGAATTGAAGGCGTCGATGCAGACGGCCCCAGCAGCTGTCACCCAGGCTCCTCAGGCCCAGGCAGCCGCGACCGTCGGAGCATAATGACTACCAGGACGGATTGATTAAATGCCCCGCCCATGGCCCTGCGCTTTGGATCTTCGGACGTAGCGCAATCTGGGAATACCATCAAGTCCGTGGGGCCGTCGTTGAGCCGTCCATGCGATGGGTCACCTGCGTCAGAGGGAGGATCGTATGAAGAACATTACGCAAGTCTATGTGCTGGCGTTGAATGCACCATCAAGAAAAACCGTACGACTTTGGACAGGTGACAGTATCCATTCATTGCGGCATTGTTCCAGCAAGAGGATTGATCGTACGCTGGCGGAGATGCAGCAGCATGTGGACGATCTGCAGCGTGCCATCACGGTATTGAAAACGGGTGGATCGTACTCCATCAATCGTTCTCGATAACGTGCCAGAATAAATAGTAGGTGTCTGTGTCGGTGCAAAACGCTCACCGAGAAAGAGAATCGCCATCATGTCGGACGATGCAAAAGACAAGAAGCCCGAGACGATACATAAGCCGATTGGTGCTCCGTCGCGGATACCAGCCGACGGTGATCTCACCTGCAGCGAGTCCCAGATCGAGGACATCCTTTCAGAAGGAGAGTCCAGCAGGCCCATGAGCAGGAGCGACAAGGGGCTGCAGAAGCGCCAGCCGAAGTCTCCGCGATAAGACGCCAGGATTGAGTGAACGCGAGTTCTTTTCTGACCTGCCGAATCTCTGATAACATCCTTCTCTCTCTGCGGCCCTCAAAAGGATCATGAGAAGAGTTTCCTCCCGAAATCGTTGGCTGCCCCCGTGGTACTTCTCGACGGCTTCCACTTCGAATGATATTCCTTTGCAGGACGGCGGAGTATGCTATGCCGACAGGACGACATGAGGAGCATCCGCATGACCGAACGCACGACTGATGTCCGCCTCCGTTGGTCTCTCCCGGCGCATGACTATTGGTCGACGCCCTTTGCTGAATCGTTGCTCCAGCATCTGGATCTCGGCCCTGGAGTCTCCATTCTCGATATTGCCTCCGGCCATGGGATCCCGGCTTTCTACCTGGCAGAGCAGGTTGGACCCACTGGACAAGTCTTGGCTATCGATCTCAGTGGTCGTCAGGTCGAGAACGCGCGCGCAATTCAAGGAGAACAACTCCCATGGTTACGCTTCGAATGCATAGATATGCGGGCCCTGCCTCCGAGCCTGCCCTGTTTCGATCGCATCACCGGCAATCTCTCCGTCATGTTTTTTCGTCCTGCCCGATTCGAAGCCGTCCGGGGATTGCTGGAACATCTCAACCCTGGGGGCCAGCTGGTGCTGACATTTCCTTCGCTCGGTACATTCGATTCACTCTGGCGTCGGATCGATCAGGAAATGGCCGTCCGTGGTCTCCTGGTGGAACGTCGCCGGCTTGAAGCGTATCTCGCCGAACGACCATCAGCACAGGAAGCACATGGATGGCTGGACCGGCTCCATCTCGCGCGGATTGCCGTGACTGAATATCCGTTGAACGTCGCGACTGGTGCGGGTCAGGCGTTTCTTCACCATCCGCTTCTCAGGGGAGGCTTTCTCGATGATGCCTTTGAATGCTTCGAGGATCAGGGATTGGCGAATGAGGTCATGACGAGGGTTTCGGAGGATGTGGGAAGCTTCACGCCGTTGATTGCGCAACGTTGTGTGTTGTCAGGATGGAAGTTCTAGCAGGATGCTGAGAAAGTCCCCCAGCGTTCTTGGAAGGTTAAAAGTGGGTCCAAGGTGAGAGGAAGAAAACCAGGTCTTCGCTCAACGTAACCTCGATCTCACCCTCTCTGCGTCAGGGGTACAACTGGTATCCCAGTTCTACGATATACATGTCCACGCCGAGACTAGAGGGTCCATGCAGGCTGGCATCGGAAAAGTGCTGGACTCGAAATTCCTCATAGGCGTGAGCCAATGGACTGACACGAACTCCCATGGTTGCCACGAGTTGTGCCGGACCTCCGCAGTTTTGTGCACCGAACATGTAGTTGC
>JBBRRM010000258.1:0-4838 GCA_038275915.1 Nitrospirales bacterium | reverse complement strand
GTCGCTGAAGCAGACCCAATGTCTCAACATACTGCATCACGTCCTTGATTTCTTGCTTTCCTGTTTCAAAGAACTCATCGGGATTCCATTTGTTGTCCTTCTTATCATTCCACGTAAGAATGGCCCAGAGAGGATCCCGTTTGCCAAATTGATTCCAATGTTTTTGCAGTTCTTTCAGCTCCATGTCGTCTCCTTTTTCAAGGTCGGCGAATTTCACTGTGCTTCACAATCACTTGCTTTCAACCTCCAAAGCACTCACAGTCGCCTCGCAATCACCGACCTTCTTCTCGCGATTCCTTGGTGTGGCGATCGACGTATTTTCTGATCCAGAAAATGCCCGCAATCGTCCCGAATCCACCGAACACCAGCGCCACAAACGCCCAGCGCCAGGGTGACTCGTCCAGACGATAGGCCATCATGCCTACCACCGCTGCCCACACGACAATGGACGCCACCAACCCATAGTTCATGAACAACCGCAGAAACCCCTTCACGATACTCTCCTCTTCACTTCCCCTCCCCTGAAGGAAGGATTTGGAAGTTCTCCAGGGGACGGAGGGGTCGGCTTCGACTGCGCGACCTTCTCACCCGCCCGCCCTGAACGCGCCAAGACGCGTCCTTGTCCGCCTACGAGCACCGTATCATCGTGCGCGTTCTGCGAGCAAAGAAGCCAGCCCCTCCGTCCCCTCATCCGCACACTCTTTTCAGAACCTCTTGATACGCCTCTTCAATCTTGCCCAAATCCTTCCGAAACCGATCCTTATCCATCGACTCCTTCGTTGATTGATCCCAGAAGCGGCAGGTATCCGGCGAAATCTCATCGGCCAGGATCAGTTTGCCGTTGTGCATCCCGAACTCCAGTTTGAAATCGACGAGGATCATTTGTCGTTCCCGGAAGAACGGACGAAGGATCGTATTGACTTGCAACGCCAACCGTTTAATCTCCACCAGTTGTTCCGGCGTCGCCAGTTTCAGCAAGCGAATATGTTCATCGGCGATGAGAGGATCGCCCAGCGCATCGTTCTTGTAGTACCACTCCACAATGGCGGGTTCGATGGGATCACCCTCTTTCAAGCCTAATCGCTTCGCCAAACTACCTGCCACAACATTGCGAATCACCACTTCGACCGGCACGATCGTGACCTTTTTCGTCAGGAGTTCCCGATCGCTCAGTCGTTCGACAAAATGTGTTGACACACCGGCCTGTTCCAGTAGGCGAAAGAGTCGCTCTGACACCTTGTTATTGATGATGCCTTTTTCGACGATGGTCCCGCGCTTCTGTGCGTTGAAGGCCGTCGCATCATCCTTGAAGTACTGAACCACGTAATCCGGCTTATCGGTCGCAAAGACTTTCTTTGCCTTACCTTCGTAGAGTAGCGGGCCTGTCATCATAATATCCCTCAACTGCATTCACCGTCACTGGGCCAACACCTCGATGATCTCATCCAAGGATCTGACTGTCCCCAGCAAGGTCGGATGGCCAAACCGCCGGTTATGCCGGTACTCCTTGACCTTCTCCAATGCCAGAATCAAACTCTGAAAGTCTTCCAGCCGTGACGTTTCAAAATAGGTAATGAAGTCCAGATCGTCGAGGCCTGTCGCGTGATAGAGCTTCCGCTTGACCGTCTTGTGGTAGGGCAACGACGCCTCGGTATGTTCCTGCATCATCGCGGCGCGCTGCTCTTGCGAAAGGGACCACCAGTCCGCATCCTTCCGGATCGGGATCACGATCACATAGGGCCTGGGACCTGGCTCGCTCGGAGTCTTCAGCTCGGCTTTCAGATTGTCCGGCATCCCCGGCACATAGTTGGCCTTCTTCGTGAGGCCGGAAAAGACCGTGCTGCTGATCAGATGCTTGCCAAAAGAGGTGCCCTGAAGATCCAGAAAAAATTGTTGAGTCTCGCGCAACTCAGTCGCGTGAACACGAAACAGTAGGTCCGCGTAATCGGACAGCCCACGGAGCAGATAGACATCGATCGCCAACTTCTCTCGGTGCTGCTCGACCACTCCCTTGAGAACCGCCAATTGCACGATGCGTGAAGCCTGATCCCGTTTCGCCCAGTCCGTATTTAGACGAAAGGCGGCAAAGGTGCCATAGACACCCGGCTCACTGAGAAGCTTGTCGCGATCGGCCGCCTCAACCACCGGCGCCAGCACCAGACCGGCCAATACCAGCGCCGCAAAACGCAGGAGAGTGGACAGAGGAGGCTGCCATGAAGTTGTGTTAACGCGACAGAACTTCGAAGGTGTACACATCCAGCTCAATGTGAAATTACCCCACAGGATGCTCAAAAGGGCCATCCAGCAAGGCCGCAGCGAGTGAAGGACCGAGGAGGTACAAACCGCACTTCGTGTGGGCCGTTCGCCCTTAGAATAGATCTTGGCGAACGGAAAAGCCCCTCCAGAGCTTCCAACCTCCGAGAAACTCCTCTTCAACGTTGAGGGTCTGAACGATGCGAGAACGAAGCTGGTGGGCCATTTCAGCATCCTGATAGAAGATTTCATCGCTTTCTTCCTCTCATTGATTTGCGCTCCGCCGACCCGAATACCCGCCGGAAAATCTTGTCGAGATGTCGCAGATAATACTTGGGGTCGAAACAGGATCGAATCTCCGCAGGCGTCAGATGTTTCGCCACAAACGAATCCCGGCTCACTAACTCCAGTAAGCCCCCCGCCCCTTTCCAGGAGGCCATGGCATTGCGCTGGACGACTTCGTACGATTCCTTCCGCTGCGCACCCTTTTCAATGAGCAGCAGCAGCAGCCGTTGCGAATAGACCAGTCCTCCGGTGAGATCGAGGTTGCGTTTCATATTTTCGGGGTAGACCACGAGATTCGTAATGACATCGGTGATTCTCGCCAGCATATAATCGATCAGGATCGTGCTATCCGGCATGATCACGCGCTCGACGGACGAATGACTAATGTCGCGCTCATGCCACAAGGCCACGTTCTCCATCGCCGCAAGACTATTACCCCGCACAACGCGCGCCAGCCCACAGAGATTCTCCGAGGCGATGGGGTTCCGCTTGTGCGGCATCGCCGAGGAGCCTTTCTGTCCTACCGAAAAAAACTCTTCCGCTTCGAGCACTTCGGTCCGCTGCAGATGGCGAATCTCCGTCGCAAACTTTTCGATGCTGGCAGCCAACAGCGCCAACGCCGAGGCATAGGCCGCGTGGCGATCACGCTGCACGATTTGATTGGAGACAGGGTCCGGCGTGAGCCCCAACTTGGCACAGACATACTCTTCCACTTCAGGCCCTTGATGCGCGAATGTTCCCATTGCGCCTGACAGTTTGCCTACCGCGATCTCCTTGCGGACGTGCGTCAGCCGTTCCCGGTGCCGGCGGGCTTCTTCATACCAGATGGCCAACTTGAAACCGAACGAGATCGGTTCACCGTGAATGCCGTGCGAGCGGCCGACCATCACCGTGTTCTTGTACCGTAACGCCTGCCGCTTCAAGACGGAGATCAACCCGTCAAGATCGTCGAGGATGAGATCGAGGGCTTCAGTCATCTGCACGGCCAGCGAGGTGTCTACAATGTCCGAGGAGGTCAACCCCATGTGAAGGAACCGATGCTCCGGGCCGACCGAGTCCATGAGCGACTCGAGAAAGGCGATCACATCGTGCTTCGTCACCTTTTCGATCCTGGCGATCCGCTTCACATCGATCTTGGCTTTCTTTGCGATACGAGCCGATGTGCCGCGCGGCACCTGCCCAATTCGTTCGAATGCCGCACAGGCCGCCAGCTCGACTTCGAGCCAGATCTCATACTTCCGTTTCAATTCCCAGATGGCTTTCATCCTGGGACGGGTATATCTATCGATCATCGTGGTCCCGAGTGCTGAATCATCGAGTGTGGACAGGCCGGTTCATTCCCCTTACTCCTCACTTCCAACACCCTTTACGCCTGACGCCTCGCGTCTTTTCCCGGCCAGCGTCAATTCCTTGTTCAAGACTTGATCCAGAATGCCGTTCACGAACTTCGACGCTTCGTCGTCGCCGAAGCTTTTCGCCAACTCAATGGCTTCGTTCACCGTCACCTTGGCCGGCACGTCATCCATCCACAGCAGTTCATAGACGCCGGCCCGTAAGATGTTGCGATCCACAATCGGCATGCGACCGATTTTCCAATTGGTCGCATATTTCCCGATGAGGGAGTCCAGCTCTTTCTTCTTCTCTACCACGCCAGCCACGAGTCGTTCGGCAAAAGCCTTCGCCACATCCGTGGCCTCATTCTCCTTCCAGAACACATCCAGCCAGAGGCCCGGCCTGCCATGAATATCGTATTGGAACAGAATCTGGAGCGCGCGCTCACGGGCTTGATGGCGGGATCCCATGGCTAGGCCTGGCGCTTTCGCGGCGCCCGCTTCTTGGCTCTCCGGACGCGCGGAACAGCACTCGGCAGAGTCTCCTCATCCACCCGTAACATCTTCATGACCGTCGCCATTTCGATTGCGGACCTGGCCGCTTCTCCACCACGATTGAACTTCGTCGGATCGGCCCGCTCGATCGCCTGCGCAATCGTATGCGTGGTCAGCACGCCGAAGATGATCGGCACATCGGCATCCAGCGCCGCCTGCCCGATACCGCGACTGGCCTCCGCACTGATGTAATCGAAATGAGGGGTGTCGCCACGAATGACTGCCCCGAGACAAATTACCGCATTGAACCGGTTCGACTGGGCCATCGTCCGGGCCACCAGGGGAATCTCGAACGCCCCCGGCACCCGTATGACCTCGATATCGTCGCCCTTGACCCCGTGCTTTGTCAGCCCCTCGACGCAGGAACTCAGGAGCTTACCAGTAACGAACTTATTGAACTTCGCGACAACAATC
>JBBRRM010000257.1:0-4840 GCA_038275915.1 Nitrospirales bacterium | reverse complement strand
GGCAGGGTCTCCGGGCGGCACCAGGAGTCCCATCTGTTCGTGCTGCACATATTCAGTAAAGCCTCCGTTCGCGCTAGCCACGACGGCTGTGCCCCGCATCATCGCTTCAGCCGCCGCGTTTCCGAATGGCTCGGCGCCGCGTGAGGGTACGACTTGCACCCAGGCGACATCGAAACGGCGTTCGATGGTCTCGCGCGATTGGTGTCCCAGGAAGTCGATTTTCCCGCCAAGTTGAGCTGCGATCCACCGCAATCGGCGACTTTCCGGTCCCTCGCCTGCAATTATCAATTGGGTTTGGGGCATAGACTGAATTACGAGCTTAAAGGCAGCCAGCAGAATATCGACCCCCTTCTCGTGCGCCAGACGACCGGCATACGCAATGGTCGGGGGATCCCCTAACGGCGGCCTCGGCCCACGCGCAGTCACGCCGTTATAGATCACCTCAACCGGAGTGATGCCGGAGAGTTCGAGCCATCCTGCAACTGATCGACTGTTGGCAACGACCACATCGAATACGTCTCGCCAATAGTGCCACAGACGCAGTTGCGTCATCAGGAGCGGCCAAGCCAAGAGGGGCACACATCCGTTTTGATAGCAGACGTAACCGGCTGGGTCATCGCACCCCCTACCATCGGGCAATACTCTCGATCCAATCGGACACACCGTGCGGTACCACCCGTCGTGATAAATTGCGGGAATCTCGCGCAACAACGGTAGGATCAAGGGCGACAGTTGGGAAAGAAACAATCGCACATGCACGACGTCGGGTCTAAATTCCTGCAATGCGCGTCGCAGCGTGAAAAAGGCGGACGGGTTGCCACACCAAAGGGCCGCGCGCAATGGGGATGCGGTCCCGACACAGTGGTAATCGGCCAGATCGCTGTCGCCGTTGGTATGCGCGCGACTAGCAAATAGGCGTGTGTCGTGACCGCGTGTGCGCAATCCGTCTCGCAGTGCCAGCGTCACGATTTCGTTTCCGCCCCTCGGTACCCCGTAATCGCTAATCAATAGAATCTTCATAGTCTGACTAACGTGTCTCTGCTAGGAGGATCGAATTCGCTGGCAAGGTAACGGTTGTATCGGCTACCACCGGTACCCCACATGGACCTTCAGCCCTTCGAAGTCAACACTGAAACTTTAGCATCGACCGACAGAGTAATATTTATGCCGCTAAAACCAGCCGAACTAGTTAGACAAGGGCCTTGTTATCACGCTAGTAGTCTGATTAATCTTGTTCAAGCGAACAAGTACCTGGGCGTGACTAACCCTCCTCTATATCTCATGCCCGAACATTCCAGGAGATGGCCATGCCGAAAATGACGAGTGCAACCTCGCATACCAGGCGAACCTTCCGCATTCCAGATGTCGGCCTGGACCATCGGGTGTCGACAGAAGGGCTGAAACGATGCGCCGACTTTATATACCAGCAAGACCTTCCAGTTGCGCTAGGCAATAATCGCTTACACGTCTGGATCAAGCCGGGCTCGGCAAGATCTGATGCATTGAATTTGTGCCTGACTGTTGGCATAGGGGCCAGGCGTCAAGACTTCATCCAAGCCCTGCCTACCATTCTGGCCTGGCGGGAACGGTTGACGGCGGCTCAAGGGAGCGAGGACTGCACAGGCTTTGAGGGCGTGCGGACCATGATCCAGGGCTGGAAGCAAGCGGGAGCCACCGATAGGCAGATCGTCGCGCGGCTGCACCGAGACACGGTCGCGATCCTGCGGGGAGCCCAGGACGATCCAGGGCGCATGAGGCAGCAGGATCTCATGTGTGTACACGGGCTGCTCAGCGCATTCGGCCTCAAGAAGGCCGAGATTCAGTCATGCTGCAAGACCGCCATTGGGAAACTCCGACAAAACCTCGATGCTTTCGGGCCGCCCGCCACAAAAAGACATGATCCGAGGTTGCGTGATCCGCAGCACGAGACCTTTCCGATCACGCCTGATATGGTCAAGACCTTCCTTCGGCGCGGCAGAAAGTCGCCGCTGACCCAGACGCCGGCTAAGAGAACGAGTGCCTAAGTGTCGGGGATTATCCGGGGTTACTGCGGCTCGTGGCGGGTCAGAATAAATATAGTGGAGGGCCTCCCAACTTGCTTGGAGTGTCCCTGCGATCGGCGACTGAGATTTTGGGAGCCTTGCAGCCAAAAGTACTGAGGGGTATGCTGTTAACCAGCAGGAAGAAATGGAAAGTCCGGTTTCATCACGCTTGATATACTTCACGTTACAGAGGAATCTGCTGCTCAGTCAGGATATCGACGACTGAACCGGAGTGGGGCTCGGTGAGAAACGAAGGCATTATGGAAAGACTCCTCCTACTTGGAATCGCGACAGTCCTGGGATTGTGGCCGGGAGTCGGCCTGGCGGGAGATCTGACGCCGCGCGAAATCTACGAGCGCAGCTCGCCAGCCGTCGTGATGATCATCGGGTATTCCAACAGCGGCCAATGGGGCAAAGGCGGCACGGGCTCCATCATTCATCAGGACGGGCTCGTCTTGACGAACGCGCATGTCGTGATTGAGGAGCACACAGGCAAGGCCTATCCCCGCTTGACCATCTATCTGAAGCCCGACCGCGTGACCGGCGACCCGAAGGTGGATTTGTCGCGAGGGAGCAAGGCTCGCGTGCTGGCCTTTTCACCGTCGTTGGACCTGGCGCTGCTCAAGCTCGATGGGGTGCCCGGACCGCTTCCGGTTCTCGAACTGGACGACTCTGATAAAACCGAGATCGGCGATCGCGTGGTAGCGATCGGGCATCCGGAGCAGGGCGGTCTCTGGACCTTGACGACCGGCACCATCAGCGCGGAGTTCGAGAACTTTAACGCCACGAAGGGCAAGTCTGTGTTTCAGACGGAAACGGGACTTAACCGCGGCAACTCCGGCGGACCGTTGCTGGATACCGATGGCCGCATCATCGGAGTCAATACGGCAATAGTCCGCGTCGCGCCGGACGGGCAGCCGATTACCAGCATCAGCTTCTCGCTCAAGTCCAACGTGGCCAAGCGGTGGTTGCGTGAGCAAGGTGTGTCGGCCGAGGAGGCGCTGGCTCCCTCCGACACGACGGCACTGGACAAATCCGCCGGTCGTTCCACTCCCCTGCCTAGCGGGCAAATGACCCAAGCTGGGAAATCGCCCACCGCTCCCATGAGCGCCTCTCCAGCTTCTCCCCCTCCGCCCGCTGCACAGCTCGTGACGCCGCCTCGACCCTACAATCTGGACCGACTCGTCAGTGAACGGAGCCGCGCTGAGGCCGACCTCGAGGACATGATCAAGGAAATGCGAGGCAAACTGGGCAGCCGGTGAGGCACTCGCCGTTCATTTGCCGGACAGTTATGCTCATCAGTGCCTCAGACCGAGTGGGGACCGCCTGGTATTCTCAACCTGCTAGATGGCGGTGCCTCGGCCCCAGTTGTAAGGCCACTGCGCAAGTGACTGTGCCGATACAGAAGAAGTGCTGATCGGCATGTCGATTCCCCTACTTCGGGTTCACTGCCTGATAGTCAATGATGAACCGTTCGAGAACACCTAAGATCCTGCTGCGAATGTCGAGAAGTTTCGGGGCGCTGAGTGAACTGGGAGGTGCAGGGCCTTCCCACGTGGTCGCAAAGAGTTCTGTCGTTGGATTCCGTGAGAGTTGAACAAGCTGTTTCAATGTGAGACCAATAGCGTACGCGTTGACATTCACTGAGGGACCTGTGACCGGGTATATGGCGACATAGAGATAGGGGGCTCCGGGCGAGTTCGCGATCTCTGAGATGGTCAGCACGCGTAGGCCTGCCTGTCGAAGCCGTACTTCGATGTCGTGTGTGAGGTGCTCCCGGCTCAACCCTTCCCGCTCCACATCGTCAGGAAGAAACTCGACGAGCACCGAGACCTCTCTGAGTCCTCGTAGCGTGTCACGTTTGTCAGCGGTAAACGCGAATCCTACAGTTGGCCAGCACAACGTCAAGCCCAACAGCATAAGCACTCTCAGCCGCATCGGCCACCTCCTAGTCGGTGGCTCGCACGATAGCCGCCTACCTATGTAAAGACAAGAGGAAGGCGGCCCATCGTGACTGAGGCGTTTCCGCCACTCCAGTTGGTATCGCGATCATCTTCATCGCACATTCCCGTCCCGAGGGTAAAAGCAAACCATTCCACGAATAGCCGCTTCCTGCGCTCCGAAGGAAGCCTTCTCACATGAGTCAATCGGCGGTTGATTTTGAATGAGCTAGTATAGTTTTGGCACAATCGGCTAATTATGCCGGGACTGTGCCGGGAGTGCATCCGCTGCAAGTTGTTGAGAGAAAAGAAAGAAGGGTTGGTTGCGGGGGCCTGCAATCACCGACCACGTTCGACATTAACTTCCGTGTAGACCTCGTCTAGGGGGGGGCGACACCTCTGAATAACCACTTTCAAGGGCTGCGGGTTCGAAACCCGTCACTCACCCCAATATCCTGCCCGGCTTTTCGCTGCCTCCGTCAGGACTTAGCGGACGGCCTCTGTCGCCGCGGCCGGCAATTGTGCCGTTTTTGTGCTCCTTGCCCGCGCCTGATCCAGCATGGCGATCCCTGGCCGAAGACTTTCCGGATGGTGGTGTGCATAGCGCGTCACCATGCTGAGGGTCTTCCACCGCCCCAGTTTTTGCACCGTGTAGAGATCCACGCCGTGCTGCACCAGTCGCGTGGCGAAGGTATGCCGCAGATCATGAAACCGTACGTCCGTAAGGCCGGCCTTGCCCCGGGCACGTTTGAAGGCCCGCCACAGATTGTTCGTCCGGATGCGCGTGCCTTTGGTATTCAAGAACACGTAAGGACACGTCAGTCGGCGAACCGTGGCCCGCTCCTTGAGCAGCTCCAG
>JBBRRM010000256.1:0-4867 GCA_038275915.1 Nitrospirales bacterium | reverse complement strand
ACCGTTGTTCATTCTGCTCGTGCCGTCATACTTTCACCCTCACGATGCTGGAGACCAAGTGGGCGCGCTGTTGTGCGTTCCCTCGAACGTGAGTCGTTCAATGTCCTTACCATCAGCGTTAATCATATAGATGTGACTCTTTCCATCGGCCGTCGAACTGAACACCAGATGCCGGCCATCCGGCGACCATGAGGGTGAATCATCAACCCCCGATCCTGTCGTCAATTGCATCCGCTTCTGTCCGTCCGGCGAGATGACGCAGAGCTTATACTCTCTACGCGCCCGACACACATAGGCGATCCAGTTCCCGCGCGGCGACCATACTGGCGCAGCATTATAATCGCCTTCGAATGTCAGACGGCGTACATTCGATCCGTCCGCGCCCATGAGGAACAGCTGCGGCCCACCCCCCCGATCCGACACGAACACCAACTCTCTTCCATTCGGAGACCAGGAAGGAGACAAGTCGCCGGACGGATTTACCGTCAGACGTTGAACGGATTTCGTTCTGGTATCCAGACGATAGAGTTCAGAATTGCCCTCGTAACTGGAGGCGAACGCCAGAAAATTCCCATCAGGCGACAGAGACGGAGTAATGTTCAATCCCCCCAGGGAAATCACCGTCCACCGTTTGCCAGTCGCCAACTCGATCATGTCGATGTCTTGGGTATTACGATTCCGATAGGCGGTGAACACGAGGAACCGGCGATCCGGAGACCATCGCGGCATGAGGTTCAGAAATCCATCGTCCGTGAGCTGCCGCGCATCATACCCATCATAATCCATCACGAATAACTCACGGGCCGTGCCGTGCTCGGACACATATGCGATCTTCGTCCGCGCGATGCCCGGCTCACCCGTGTAGCGAAATACCAATTCGTCGGCAAAGCGGTGCGCCATCAGCCGCACAACAGAGGGTGATCCCGCGTAACGCTTCCCTCCTACAACTTCATCGCTCCCGCTGTCATACACGAAGCCTTCCATGTTCACGTCGGCGTCTTTGTCCGCCTCTTTCAAGCTCGCCTTTCCCCAGACCAAGACCGAAACACCCTTCTCAGCTGCTTGCTTGAATATGACTTTTGAACCGGACCCAGTCCCATTGCCGATATCAGGTCCCTTAATCCCAAGACCGAGCAAATCCACCAGGTCAAACACTAACGAGCGTTTCACATCCTTTTTCAGAACCTCTTCGATCCGTCCTCCCAACCAGTCGGGGCCGCCCCCGTTTTGTATTCCCACCACACCCAGGGAAATCTTTTGGAAGTCCGGACGGGTGGCTTCGAGGAACACATCCGCCGCCCCGGATTCTAGAATACCGACAATACCTGCTAGCAGCAGCACGCCCCCGAGCCAGACACTGATCAATTTCAACTGTGTCATCCGATCGATTCCCCCACTCGAAATTCCATTTCTATATCTTTGTAGCCCCCTGTCATATCGGCAGGAAAGGCTGGCAGGAACCGAGACTGCTGCACGGCGCGCTGACCCGCCATATCATAGTACGCATTCCCGGATGACTGTTGCACGACCACATCCTTGATCGATCCATCCCGATGAAGTCGAAACTTGACGATCATCGTATAGGTTTGCCCCGCCATATCGATCGGAGGCGGCTCCCACTGGCGACTAATAAGCGACTGCACACGAGCCCAGTAGGGATTCGACCCCGCCGCCCCGGAGATCTTCAAGGTCATCTCGGGAGCCTTGACCGCCGAAGATTTTGCTTCTTGCTGGGGCACCGGCTTTACTGGCACTTCGCTTGGTTTCACTTCTTTTGGAGTGTCCAGCTTCGCCGTCGGCTGAAACTGTTTGATCTTTTTCAGCTCTTCCTCTAACTCACGATTCAGATCGTCACTGACCGAAGAGCGTTGCGGAATCTTCGCGACCGGTTCTGGCACCACATCGGGAATACGGGGGATATCGGGCACCTTCACCTTTGCCGCCTGTTGGGGCTGAGCCGCCGATTTTGTTGCGGGACTCAAATCTCCAAACTTAGGCGCATCCGGCGGCAGTTGAAGATCCCGCAGCATATCCCTTCTTTTCTCACCTACCGGAGGCGCGACATAAGGGACAGCGCTGGGGGCCACCGCCTTGACGAGTGGCGCAGGAGCCGGCTTCGGCTCTGAAACTTTGGGTGGCTCCTTGAGTTTTACCGGCTCCGTTGGTTTTACCTGCTCGGGCTGGACAACAGGTGTTGGCAGGCTGACCAACGACACTTCGACAGACGCCAACGGTCGTTCTCCCTGTTGCGGAAGCCGAAGCCCTACTGCCACGAGTAAGACGACCACGTGAAGGACGAGTGACAGCGCCAGCGTTCGCTTGAGTCGAGAGGACAGCCTGGCTTGATCTTCCTGATCGAACCACAAGCCTGACAAGACCGACGCCTGAGACGTCATACCAACCAGCCCCCTCGCAGACGTGAGGTCAACCTTTTCGCGAAGGGAGACGCGGAGTTATTTGTGGCGCTCCCACACGCTCGGGCCCGACCGGCTCCGTCACCATTCCAATTTTCTCGATCCCTGCTTTCTTGACGCCATCCATGACTTGTACGACGACGCCGTACGGCACGTCACGATCCGCTCTAAGATAGAGCGACACATCAGGATGATCCCGTTTCAAGAGTTTCAACTTCTGCTCCAGCTGAGCCACCCCAACCGGATCTTTGTCGAGATACAACCGTTGATCCTTTTCGATCGTGAGCACCGTACGCATTTCTGGTCTGATTGTGTTCGTGGCGGACGTCGGCAGTTTAATGTCCATCCCGCGATACAGCATCGGCGCGGTGACCATGAAGATCACCAAAAGGACGAGGACCACATCGACGAGCGGGATGACGTTGATTTCTGCCAGAAACCGACGGTGACGGGACTCGAGGGTCATCCTTGGGCTCCGACCGGAACTGGTCTCGTCTTCGATGATGCAGTAGTCGAGAGGGACGCCAGGAGTTCGAGTGTGACTGAATCCAGACGGAATGCAGTGTTCCGAATCCGGATGAGAAAGTAGTTATAGGCAATGACCGCGGGAATCGCGGTGAAAAGACCGGCTGCGGTCGCGACGAGAGCCTCCGCGACGCCGGGAGCCACGGCAGAAATACTCGCCGTGCCTTGTGCGCCGATCTCCCGAAACGCATCGATGATTCCCATCACGGTTCCGAGCAGTCCGATGAATGGAGTAATGTTACCCGTTGTGGCGAGAAATGGAAGATACGACTCGAGGCGTGTGAGCTGACTTTGCGCGAGATGAGAGGCTGTCCTCTCCACCACGTGCCGATCAACTGGTCCCGTGCCGACACTGTCTCTCCCCTCGACTCGCCGAGAACCCGCACGCTCCATGACGCCTTCGAACACAAATGCGCTGGGGCTTCCTTCAATTCGTCGAACTTGCCGATACAACTCGTCAAGATCTCGTGTTTTCACCAGAAGCGCCAGGAAGCGCTTATCCTCCCGATCAGCCACTCGGAACGCGCGCCATTTAAAAAAAATAACGGCCCACGAAATCACGGAGAAGACGAACAGAAGCAAGAGTACGATTTTGGAAACTGAGCCTAAAGAACCCACCACTCCGGTTAGACCTGATTGAAACATGCGGCTATGACCTTTCCCGGCGCTAGAAAGTACTGAGAATTCTGTCTACGATATCCAGTAAACATAGGGGAAATTGGCGGGGCCGACGGGATTTGAACCCGCGACCTCCAGATTGACAATCTGGCGTCCTAACCAGCTGAACGACGGCCCCTCGAAACCCTACTTATAGCGGAAGATGTGAGTGACAAGACTATATCTAGCGGTTGGTCCCGTCTAAAATTTCATAATTTCTGTTCAATGATCTGCCCTGCTCCCCTTGAGCCAGCTTTTGCACTGGTAGGCGGAACAGGGATCGAACCTGTGACCTCTGCCTTGTAAGGGCAGCGCTCTCCCAACTGAGCTATCCGCCCGATTTCCTTAGCAACCTTCGCGGATGCTACCAAGTCCACCTGCCCTTGTCAATCGAATCTCGCACTCTTCTTGCATTTTTTGCCTACCGTCATCCTGTTTACATGAATCGGCTCTCCCCGATCATGCTTCCTCTCTACTTTGTGCGACGGCCCACCCGAGGGAAGCACGTGTCATGCACCCGTTTCAGGCGTCCCCGTTCTACATGCGTGTAAATTTGCGTCGTGGCAATATTCGCATGGCCAAGCATAATCTGAACAGACCGAAGATCCGCACCGCCTTCGAGCAGATGCGTGGCAAACGAATGCCGGAGCATGTGAGGCGAAATGATCTGTGTAATTCCTGCTCTCTGCGCACGGCGTCGCAGTAACTTCCAAAAGGCTTGCCGCGTCAACGGCCCGCCCCGCCTCGACACAAATACATAGCGCGAAACCCGTTGCTTAAGGAGCCGTGGCCGTGCTTCTTCCGCATACTGCTGCAATAACTGTCGGGCTCCCTCACCCATCGGCACGAGACGCTGCTTCGACCCCTTGCCCGTCACACGGAGATACCCCACCTCAAGATTCATCTGCGACACTTCCGCCATCACTAACTCCGACACGCGAAGCCCCGTCGCATAGAGCAACTCCAACATCGCGCGATCACGCAGATCTTCAGGAGTAGGAACTGCGGCCAGGTCCAATAATGCCGTGACGTCTTGCTGCGACAACGTTTTGGGAAGTCGAACGCCCCGAGATAACGGAGCCAGGCCCAGAATGGGATTCTCCTCTATCAGTCGTTCCCGTACCAGAAACCGGAGCCAGCCACGGATAGCGGAGAGGCAGCGGACAGAGGAGGCGCGAGACAACTGTTCCTCTTGTAAGGAACGGAGAAATCCCGTCAACGTCTCCGGCGTAAGAGGTCCGAGCAGCCTGACGCCGGATCGATTCAAGTAG
>JBBRRM010000255.1:0-4876 GCA_038275915.1 Nitrospirales bacterium | reverse complement strand
CCCAGCTGGTGTTCAGCTTGGAGAAGCGCATGTCGGAGAGGTCGCAGTCGGATGCCTGGGCGCCGCACCACCAGGGGTCGGACGGGTTCTGGTCGCCGTGCCAGGTATAGTTCGACCAATAGCGGCCGCCCTGGGCCTGATCCGGGCTGACTTTCCTGATCCAGGTGTCCAGCAGCGCATTGACCCCCCCGTTCATGCGGGTGTTGCCCATCTTGCCAATGATGCCGAGGACCGGCATGCCTGCGCGATGCTTGAACGTGCGGGTACCCGCGCCCTTCATCATCTCGATCATTTCCGGCGCATACCCCTGCTCCCGGAGCCGCCGGGCGCCCGCTTCGCCGCTGTACCGCGTGGCGATGATGATCATGGCCTTGGCCGCATAGGTGAAGGCCGTGTCCCAGGACACGCGCAGCATGTCGTCGAGGAAGCGGCTATCGAACTTATACTTGCGCTTCGCTTCGGGCGTCAGCTCCGGCGAGCCGGCGTCCATCCACTCCTTCCAGCCTTTCCGCATCAAGGGGCCCTTCAACCGATAGGGGCCATAGACGCGGCGGTGAAAGGTGAACCCCTTCAAGCACATGCGCGGATTATGCGCGAACGTCCCGCGGTTGCCGTAGAGATCTTCATAGGTCTGGTGATCGTAGTTTTGTTCGACCCGCATGACGACGCCGTTCCGGACGAAGGCCCGGATGCGACAGGCATGCGTGTCGTTCGGGGAACACACCCACGTAAAGGACGAATCGTAGCGATATTGATCGTGATAGACCCGCTCCCAGGATCGATCCGGGTATTCCCCCAACGGATTCCCCACCTCGATGACCGGCTGGAGCGCCGTCAAGGCCAGAACTTTATCGGCGACCGCGACTGCGGCGACCGTCCCCACAGAGACTTTTAAGAATTGCCGACGTGACAGAAACATGGGTCACACCTCCTAACAAGTTGAGAACTTAATAGCCCATACGGCACCTGAGGCACCGTGGAAACCGCGATCACCTTCCTTCGCTCCTGAGAATTTGGGCAATGCCATAGATATGCTGGCCACAACCTTCACTCGCACAGGACTGACAGCAAGAGGGCTGCCAGAGGTGTTACGCACTCGATGCCCATGAGATGGCGCAGGCTAACTCATTGAAGTAGAAAGGAAAGAATGAAGAATTCGGGAAAGGAGTGGGGAAAGAAAAGCAGAAGCTGTTTGGCTATTCGAATATGCTGATATGCATCATCCGATCAGTCAAGTTTATTGCCTTACATGTCAAATACTTATGTTCGCATATCCGAATATTCCTCATCGATATTACGCCCGCTGACCTTTCAAGAGGGATTGTGAATCATTTACGAGAAGATTCTGCTACGAAGAGGAAACGCGATGCCGGGGGATGAACGACGGCGAGGTCAGCGAATAGCGGAGACGTTACGAACGGGAGACAGAGACTATGGATTTTCAAGACTCTCGCTTCCCAGAAATCGTTTCATGAGCAGCGAGAAATGTTGCCGTGGAATGCCACTGTGTTCAGCCGCCTTCGTGATGGCACCACCATGCTCTGCGAGTTTGACACGCAGGTAGGACTTCGTAAACTCTTCGAGCGCTCGCTCCTTCGCCTCCATATAGGGCAAGACCGTCAGACTGGGATCCATCGAGGCGAGATGTTCGGCCTCATTCTGAGGCAGCACGCTTCGGACATCTCGCGCTCGAATCGTGTCGTCGGTCGCGAGCATGACCATCCGTTCCACAATGTTGCGGAGTTCTCGCCCGTTCCCCGGCCAGGAATAGGACACAAGGGCTTCCACGGCCCCTTCGTCAAAATGACACTGCGCCTTGCCCATGGCTCGGGCCAACCGACTGAGCAAATGGCGTGCGATTACTGGAATATCTTCCCGGCGTTCGCGGAGAGGGAGCACACGAATCGAGACGACGGCGAGCCGATAATATAAATCCTTCCGGAAGGTACCCTCACGCACTCGCGATTCGAGATTCCGGTTGGTCGCAGCGATAAAGCGCATGTCCACCCGGCGAACCCTGGTGCCGCCTACGGGGCGCACTTCGCTCTCCTCCAAGACGCGCAGGAGTTTTGCTTGAAGAAGCAGGGGGAGCTCCCCGATTTCATCGAGGAACACACTGCCGCCATTCGCCAACTCGATGAGCCCGGGCTTATCGGCGATGGCGCCGGTAAAGGCACCTCGGACATGTCCGAAGAGCTCGGACTCCATCATCCCCTCCGGCACAGTGGTACAATCGATCACTTGAAACGGCCGATCGCACTCTGGACTTTGCTGATGGATCGCCCGTGCAATCATCCCCTTTCCTGTTCCGGTTTCGCCGCTGATGAGAACCGTGGAGCGGACCTGGGCCGCCTCACGAATATTCCGCATAATCTGCTCGAAGGCGGCGCCATTCCCCACGAAACTATTGGCCTCGAACTCCTGCCGGTCCTGTTGCTCATGCACCGCATGCCGACGCAGGATTTCAGAGATGCGAATCGCCCGATGGAGTCGCACGCTCAAATCCTCTGCACTGACTGGTTTCAGCACATAATCGAATGCGCCTCGCCGCATCGCATCCACGGCCAAAGTGACCGCATTCATCCGGGTCACCACCAGCACCGGCAAGTTTGGGTCGATCCCTTGAATACGGCTGACCAGATCCAAGCCATCCATACCCGGCAACACCATGTCAGTCAGAACAAGATCGACGGCCCGTTCGCCCAGCAATTGCAAGGCCCCTTCGGCTGTGGCACGAACCTCCATTTCGAACTCTCCCCCCAGCGGGTTCAAGTCCGCCGCTTCAAGGGCGTGCAACATCAACTCAACGTCCGTCGCATTGTCCTCGACGATGAGAATCGTAAACGGCACCTTGGATTTGACTCTGGTCAATCGCATGTCGGCAACCCCCTCCCGTGTCATCATTTCCCCTTCTTCAGAGGTTCGTCCGCCGGACGACAATCAATAAAATTAGGAAACATTCGAGGCCTCCGGCCTGGCAATTGAGGTTCCCTCTTGCTCCTGAAAACTCGGGACCGTGAATTGCACGATGCAACCAGACCCCTCCGCTTCATCGATCCACACCCTTCCGCCGTATAGTTCGACGATGCGCTGGATGATAGTCAGGCCAATGCCGCTACCGGCTGCGTCCGACGTCAATAAACGGACAAAGGGCTGAAATACTCGAGTGCGTTGAGTCGAAGGGATTCCGATTCCGTGATCCTCGACAGAGAACGCCACCATAGGGCCCTGTACACGCCCGCGAATCCTTACCACCGGTGACTCGCCGACTCGCGTGAATTTCAGGGCATTGGAAACCAGGTTATCGAAGATCTGCCGCAAATAGGCGCCGTGACAGGCGACGAGGGGTAATGCCGGTTCAACATCCACCACGGCACCCAGCCGCTCGATCTCACCGGCTCGCAATTTTAGCACCTCACCAATAATTGCAATTGGATCGACCGCCGTGATGGCACTTTGATCAGAACCGACACGAGCCACGGTCAAGATCCCTTCGACTCGGTGCACCAGATCCCTGCTATTCTCCTCGAGCAGCGCTAACCACCTCTTGGTCCGGTCATCGAATTGCCCACCGGACTCCTGGACCAGTAACCGTGCGAGCTCCTCCATGCGAGCCCCCGGCCCCTTGAGATCATGCGCCAAAGTTTCCGCAAGATGCTCAAGCTGTCGAAGGCGTGCAACCAACCCCCGTTGCTGCTGCTGCGCAGCCTCATAGAGTTTCACATTTGAGATGGCCAGCGCCGCCTCCTGAGCCAATCCCTTTGCGAGCCGTTGGTTCCAGTCCTCGACCGATCGTGGCTGTTCGCACACGAGGGCCAGGACGCCGAAGGGCTTTCCCTGGGCCAACAGCGGGACAGCGAGCATGCTGTCCCCTAGCAAATTTCGCCGCAACACTTGCGGTCGTTCGTCAGCGCGAAAATATTCGCCGATGGCCACCTCCCGAGTCTCATAGGCTTCCACACTGATGGGAAGCTCGTCCCACAACATCACAGAATTGTCCAGACGATCGTTCCACTCTCCCGAAGCGGCTTCGACGATCCAACACCCCATCTGCTCGTTCCGAATGAGGACGAGACACACATCTGCGCGAACGAGCTCCACCGCCCGGTCAGAAATTCGGCGCAGAACCCCGTCGAGCCCGTCCGGCCCGATCGTATTGATGTCTTGTCCGATCGTATGGAGGACTTCGAGTTCTTGAATATGGGTCCCAATGCGCTGGGCCATGGTCAGATAGGCCTCGGCCAGTTGGCCGAGTTCGTCCTTGGAGGCACGTGCCGGAGCTAATAGCTCCCCGATCTCTGCCGCATCGATATGTTGTCCTAACCGAGCCGAGGCTGATTGGAGCCGCGTGATCGGATCAGTCAGGGAGCGGGCGAGCATGCGCGAGCTGATCCATCCAAGAAACACAACCCCTGCAAGCGCAATCCAAAGCCCGATGAAGGTTTGATGCGACAGAGCTTCCGCCGTGGCGCTCAATGACTGTCGTTGAGACTGCAACCGATCTTCGATGGCCTGGAGATCCTGGCGGAGGCGGTCGGACAGCCGGAGCCCCTCACCCAACCGGATATATGACAACGCTTTGGCTGTGTCCCCCCGCTGGATGTCAGCGATCAGTTCGAGCTTCGAACGCAATAAATCTTTTAATTGCCGCCCAATCGGCTCGAGAGCGTCCGGAGAATCTGGCAGCCCTGCCATCAGCCTCATCGCACTGGCCAATGCCGGGTCCACCCGCGATTCCGCTTCGGTTAGCGGAGCGAGGAACGCAGGCTGCTGGGTTAAGACATAGCCGCGAAAACCATCCTCAATGTCGATGGCGAGTCGCAGCAACTCCTCCACATGCTCCTGTGCAAGCACGAGTTCATGCCGTTGTTGCTGA
>JBBRRM010000254.1:0-4943 GCA_038275915.1 Nitrospirales bacterium | reverse complement strand
CTCCTGGAGTACTGACACGATGCGACGCACAATCATCACGACACTAGGAACAATTTCTTTATTGATGGCCACTCAGCCTTCTCCCGCAGGCGCCGAGACTCGCGAAGTGCTTCTGGCCGCGTACACCGTGCCGAAAGAAGTCTACGAAAAGCGCATCATTCCCTCTTTCGAACAACAGTGGAAACAGAAGACGGGCGAAACCATCCACATTCGGAGTTCATTTGCCGCATCCGGTGCTCAGGCTCGAGCCGTCGTTGGAGGACTGGACGCGGATATCGCGTCCCTGTCATTGGAAAGCGACCTGCAGCAGTTGGTAAAGGCCGGCCTCGTAACCCATGACTGGAAACACGGCCCGCACAAGGGAATTGTCAGTACATCCGTGGTCGCGCTCGGTGTCCGCCAAGGCAATCCCAAAGCGATTAAAGACTGGGAAGATATCGCAAAACCAGGAGTCGAAGTCCTCTACCCCAGTCCTAAAACGTCAGGCGGAGCGATGTGGGACGTCATCGCAATCTACGGAGCGGGCCTGAAGCTCGGCAAGCAGCATGGTCTTTCCGAATCCGCTACGGTTCAGTACGCCAACGATCTAGTCAAACGCGTCCAGCGCAACGTCAAAGTCATGGATAAGAGCGGTCGAGAGTCTGTGACGACGTTCGAGCGCGGTGTGGGAGATGTGATCGTGACGTACGAGAATGAACTCCTTCCACGGATCAAACAGGGACGACCCTATGAACTCATCATTCCCGCCGAAACCGTGTTGATAGAAAATCCTGCGACGGTGATCGACCGCAATGCGGATCGGCACCAAGTACGGGATATCGCCGACGCATTCGTGACGTTCCTCCATGAGGAAGAAACCCAGAGGGCATTCGCTGAGTTTGGCTTTAGATCCGCAAATCGGTCTGTGGCAAAAGCCTTTGCCTCGATATTCGTCCACCCGCCTGACCTCTTTACCATCTCCGAATTGGGAGGATGGGACAATATCTTCGCCTCCTTATTCGGCCCGCAGGGAAGCTGGAGCAAAGCGGTAGAAGAACTGGCACGGGCGCAATAGCACCCTGACAGCCAGACCGTTTCGCGGGTCTTTCATCACATAGTGCACAACAAGAACAATACAGGTTCACGTACCTCTTCGGATCGTCAATGTGACACTGGTGACCCCCCAACCTCCTATGCTACGGTACACCATGCGCTCCGCTCCGACCGGTTGGTTTCGCCACCTGACGATCGGGAAGAAGTTTCTCCTGTCGTTCAGTCTCATTGTCACCGTCCTCATCTGTAGCCTGACGGCCATCCTGATCTATCTTTCCCGCGTGAATAGCTATGTCGACCGGCATCAGCGGATCACCGTTCCAGCCGTCGTGACAGCCGGCACGATACAACAGACATTTTTCCACCTGCTGGAGCAAGTCCACCATTTACTCGAACATCAGACCCCGGCCGAACAGGTGGCCACCCTCGCCCGACTTGAGCAGATGCTCTCGCAGTCCATGACATCGATCGAGGTCTATCGCGCCACTCATGCAGCCAGAACGCATCCCATCCTCTTCGGCATGTTGACGCAACACCGGCGCACCGACCTGGCAGACCTCGAAGACCAGACCATGGATGACATTACCTCGGCCCTCACGCGCCTGTTGGAGTATCAACGAATTATTGCCACGCAGCTCGCGCGCGCGATGCCGGACAAAAACCTGCTCGCCGGTACCGCACTCCAATACGAAAGCGAGATTCGTGCGCTCGAACCGGCCACCACGACCTTGATCGACGTCCACCGGAAGATCGATGGGGAAATGAAACTCGAAGGGGACCGCCTTGTCAACGAAGCGCGCCTCATTGTACTCGGCGTCATCTCAGTATTGGGACTGCTGATTGTGCTCACCTATCTGACGATGCGACGTTCCATCGCTCAGCCACTACGCAGCCTTGCGGCGACGGCCGACCGTGTGGCCCATCACGATCTGACCGCGCAGTTTGAGTCCTGGCCGAATCGGGACGAAGTCGGTACACTCGCGACCTCGCTCTCCTCGATGGTCACGAACTTGCGCGAACGCACGGCGGCACTCACCCATAAAACCAAAGAACTCGAAGCCTTTACCTATTCGATCGCTCACGATTTAAAGGGCCCGTTGCGGGAGATTGAAGGCTTCTCTTCGCTGTTGGAGAAACAATTTCTCGACCAGCATGACCCTCACGTTACACACTACATCGATGTCATTAGGAAGTCCTCGTTGCGCCTCACTCACATGATCGACTCGTTACTCAAGTACTCCCGACTCGAACAACAGGACCTCCCGCGCACCCGCTTCAACGTGTTGGAGATGATCGGCAGTCTGCTCGTCGACCGACAGAGCCGGCTCAGCGGCAGCGCACCTCAGATCACGGTCGATCTCCCCTTCGCCGACCTGTATGGCGAACCGGTCAGCATCCGTCAGGCCTTGGTCAATCTGCTCGACAATGCCCTCAAGTTTTCGCGTTATTCCCCTAATCCGACCATCAACATCGGGGGACAGCAGACCCCGACCGAACGCATTCTCTGGGTTCAGGATAACGGCATCGGCTTCGACGCTGGCCAGAAGGAGAAGCTCTTCGGCCTCTTCGAGCGGTTGCATAATGCCCAGGAATTTGAAGGCACCGGCGTAGGCCTGGCCATCGTGAAGATGGTCGCGGACAAACATCGGGGACGCGTCTGGGCAGAATCGTCGCCCGGCAAAGGCAGTATGTTTTACCTGGCGTTCCCGGATGGCCAAGAGGCTGGCAGCCTGCAGCTCGCAGCGTCAGGAATGAGGCAGGCCTGATTGCTGAAACCTGATTACTGAGAGCCACACCCATGCGCATTCTCATTATCGACGACGAAGAGTACGTTCGCCTGGTGCTGGAACGAGCACTTCGCGAAGAAGGTTGTGAGGTGACCGCCGTCACATATGGAGCGGCAGGCATTGAGACCCTACAAGCCAGCACGTTCGAATGCGTCATCACCGACCTCCGTATGCCGGGCCTCGATGGTCGAGCCGTCTTGAAATGGGTTCGCGAACATCAACCCGACGTGGACGTCCTGATGCTGACCGGCCATGGCGACGTCAAAGACGCCGTCGAGGCGATCAAGCAGGGAGCCTGGGATTTTCTCATCAAGGATACGCCCTTCGATGCTGCCGCGGTCAATGCCGCATTGGCCAGACTGAAAACCGTGCGCGCCCTCCGCAAAGAGAACCTCGCAGCCCGGCATGGAGGCTTCACGCGCGATGTCATCGTCGAAGGACCAAGCCAGGCCTGGCAGAAACTCACAACACAGATCGCCCAGGTCGCACCCTCCAACGCGCCCGTCCTCATTCAAGGAGAAACCGGCTCGGGCAAAGAAATTGCCGCGCGACTGCTCCATGATCAAAGTCGCAAGGCCCGCGGGCCGTTCATTGCCATCAACTGCGGTGCCGTAAGCCGTGAACTGTTGGAAAGCGAACTCTTCGGTCACGAAAAAGGTTCGTTCACCGGCGCGACCGCCGCCAAGCCTGGACTCATCGCCGCCGCCGAAGGGGGCACGCTCTTCCTGGATGAACTGGGGGAGATGCCGGGTCCGATGCAGGTGAGTCTGTTGCGCTTCCTGGATCGCGGCGAATATCGCCCGGTGGGCAGCACGCGGACGCTCCAGGCCAACGTCCGTGTGGTCGGAGCCACGAATCAGGACATCCAGGAACTCGTTCACAAAGGACGCTTCCGGGACGACTTACTCTATCGCATCAACACTGTCACTCTACGCGTGCCCCCCCTCCGCGAACGGAAGGAGGACCTTCCGCAACTTGCAGAACATATTCTCTCGACCCTGCGCAATCCCGGAACTAGAAAACGAACCATTTTACCTGAGGCCCTGCAGGCACTTGCCGCTCACAGTTGGCCCGGCAACGTACGCGAATTGCGCAATGTGATCGAGGGAATTGTGCTGATGGGCCATGGAACCGGTCCGATCGGTCACGATGAAGTCCTCGCGCTGATGCCAAAAAGTCGACATTCGGTTCACGCGGATGATCAGGCAAACCTGTCCCTGGAAGAGATTGAACGGCACCACATCCAGCATGTCCTGCATGCCAGTGGCGGGAACAAGACTCAGACGGCTAAAATTCTACAGATCGACTACAAGACCCTGCTCACCAAGTTGAAAAAGTACGACATGGGCCTCTAGCCCGATCGATCGATTCGCCATTCGAAGGGTTCGCTCCTACCTCGTCTCCCGTGTTTCTGGCCCACTTTACTTCTCAATGAGCTAGGGATATCCTTCCGTCCCTGTTCCATCTTCTCTCCCGTAGAAACTCGGGCCTGTACCAGGATGGAAGCATACCAACCAACACCAACCTGCTATACACCTTGAGAAGGAGTCTGCCATGTCACGATGTCTGGGCACGTTGATCGTTCTCGTCAGTGTGTTCGTGACGACACCACTCTGGGCGGCTCAACTCAGCCGCCCTCAGGTGGAATATTCTGCCGATTCGGTGATGCAAACCGAGGACACGACGACGGAACAGCATGTCTACGTCACGCCCACGAAGGAGCGCCATGAAATGCTGAGTGGGAGCGGCGATACCGGAATAGGGTCGATCCAGATCTTCCGACACGACAGCAAAGTGATGTGGCAGCTGATGCCTTCAGAGAAAATGTACATGGAACATTCGATGGGGAAGGCCGCCGCCAAAGACATCTCGCAGTGGGATTTCGAAGAAACCGTGATGGGAGAAGAGGTGCTGAATGGCGTCAAGGTCACCAAATACAAAACCATTGCGACCAGTACCGACGGGAAGAAGTATGGCGGCTTCTCTTGGCGGACGAAGGAGGGGGTCTCCATCAAGAGCGATCTCCTCTACAAGGAAGGGAACGAGAAACATCGGATGATGACGGAACTCAAGAACGTGAAGATCGGCAAACAGGATCCACAGCTGTTCGAGATCCCTCAGGGG
>JBBRRM010000253.1:0-4950 GCA_038275915.1 Nitrospirales bacterium | reverse complement strand
TTTGCAAGGCTTGTACGAATACCCCTGGCGGTGTCTTCCGCGATGTATAGTCTGTCTTATCCTTGACCGCCATCGCATTCGGTCCCACGAATATTTGGCCGTTCGGCCGCGGACTGAAATGAATTCCCTTGCCGGTCGCTTGCGGAGGCAAGGCCGGGTAAATGAGACGTCCGATAAGGTTTTTCTTCTGGGGAGTGACCAGCTCGTAGTACTCACCTCGTAGCGGATGGATGGTATAATCTTTCTTATGCAGGGCAAGTGCGGCGACCTCATCGGCGTGGAGGCCGGCAGCATTAATCAGGCATGCGGCGCGGATCCTTTGCCGGTCGGTGGTGACGACATAGGAGGTGGCGTCTGCTTCGATACCAATCACCCGATTGTTAAATGCGAAGTCCGCACCGGTCGCTTGTGAGTCGGTCCTCAAAGATTGCACAAAGGCCACAGAATCTATGACCGAGACATCCGGAATGACTATCCCGCAGCAGGCGAGCAGATTCGGCTCCCAGGCGCGCAACCCGGAGGGGGACATGAATATCACCCGGGTCTTTGTCTTCCACGCATTGAACCACAGCCGCCTTAGCGAAGACGCTTCCCGCCAAAGGCCTCGACGGACATCCTCCCACGCAATGGCGATGATCATCCCCGTTCTCAGCAGCGGGATGCCCCGCTCTACCGCGTATGAAATCGCAAGGGCACTGCCCTCCCGGGCCAGCTGCGCCTTCAGCGAGAAGGGTCTTTCGTGGATGCCGCTATGCAGTACCCCGCTGTTGCGCCCACTCGTTTCCTCTCCCGCCCTCTCGTGTCGTTCGAGCACGACGATGCGAAGCGGGCTGTCTCGGCGCCGCCGCCCCAGCTCCCTGGCGATGGCGCACCCTACAACCCCTGCGCCGACAATGCAGACGTCATACGTTTTCATCTGGCCGAGTCCTTCGAATCCAGGAAAAGAGCGAGTGAATTGTGGCAAGGGCATCGTGACACATCCACGGTCGGGGCAGCCAGGCAGAGTCCAATCTGAATGCATCAGGCGTCCTGGGGACACCAAGCCGGAGAATTCTCATGTCGGATCATCCTTCGAATAAGTACGGGAATATCCTGTTCGTTTTCGGCGGCGGTGGATGTAAAGCCGTCATCCAGGCGGTTGCGGCTGCAGAATTGGTCAATGCCGGCTTTTGTCCAACCCACATCATGAGTGCCTCCGCTGGAACCTGCAACGCTCTCGGGCTCGTCGAAGATCCCGGTGCAGCCGGAGCCTCAAAAACTCTCCGCATCTGGGAAGAATATATCACCTCTCCGGAAGCGATCTATGAAGTCCACCCATTCCTCCAAGACAAATTGGCGCGTCTCTTAGGGGTCGTTCCACAAGTAAATCAAGGCTGGGGGCCAAGCGGATCGATTCTCCACGATGTCAGGAGGGCAATGAGGTTCCTTCCATTGGTCATATCCTTGTGTGTGCGCATGCCATTTCGCATGGCGGGTCGTACAGTGAGCTTCATCTTTCGCCTCATGGATGTGTTTGCGTCTCCACAGAAGTCCTTCCGGCGGCTCGTGCAGGCGCCTGAAATCCAAGAAATGTTCGACGAGGTGGATAAGTATTTTGAACTCAAGAGGATGAAAGCCTTCCTTGATCCATTCCCGCTTTTGGCCAGGATTGGCGAGCAGATCGATTTGCAGAAGGTGCTCACCAGCCCCATCGTCTGGCACATCATCGCTGAACGGTACGAAGACGGAGCCACCGTGGTCTTTTCCAATAAAGATCCCGATGTTGCGATGGACGAGAGTGAGGATCCGCGAAGCCAGAAAGCGAAGCAGGACCTTTTCTTCAAGCGCATTCGCGCCTCCATGGCTCTGTACCCTTTGTTTGAGATGGTTGAAATGGACGGCTATCGATACCTTGATGCCGACCTCGCCAATCCGCTTCCGGTCGAGGAAGCCTTCAGCTTGGGATGCGATACGGTGTTCATTTTCCTCAACGTTCCGAAAAACAGTGTTCGTGTCGAGCCGCATCCGTTACGCGATCTCTTGGAGTTGAACGGTTTCCTACGCTTGAATGAGCGGTATATTCAGCAACTCGTCAGGGAAGCACAGGTGAAAGCCAAGGAGCGGGGCGTGAACCTGTTTGTCATCCGCCCGGACGATATCCCGCCGGGACTCGGCTTGCTAGAGATTGACAACAAAATGATCGAATTTATCAAGAATCGCGAGCACAAACGTATGAAGGACTTTATCGAAAATCTGGATGCCCACAATCTTCGATACGCGCCGCCGATCCGTTAGTCCCCCGCTTGGTGTCCTTCTCCGGCTTTTTTCCAGGAGATTTCATGGGCAGGGTGTTGAGAATTGGTCATCGTGGCGCAGCCGGACATGCGCCTGAAAATACGCTCCCATCAATCGAGAAAGCGATCTCGCTCGGCGCGGATCTCGTCGAGATTGATGTGCAGCGGACGAATGACGGGCATCTCGTCATCATCCATGACCCCAGGGTAGATCGCACCACGAACGGAGCCGGTTTAGTCGCTAGTATGTCCTTGAGTGCGCTACGGGATTTAGATGCCGGTGCGGGGCAATGTATTCCGACCGTGCAGGACGTCCTCCAAACGACGAACGGACGTGTCGGATTGATTTTGGAGCTCAAAGTAGAGGGTCTCGCCGAGCAGGTCGGCAAATGTGTTGATCTTTCGGGTTTCACCAGTCAGATAATCTATGCGTCGTTTCTGCATGATGAGGTACGTGCCATCAAGGAGGCTGACCCGCAGACTATGACCATGGCGCTGTTCGGGCGGCTTCCGAAAGACCTGGTCAAGGCAACACAGCATGCCAATGCGACTCATATCGGGTTCAATTACACGACAGTCACCAGGGACAAGGTTGAATGGTGTCACCAGCGAGGTCTAGCAGTCTTCGTCTATACCGTGAACGATCGACAAGACATTGACCACGTCAGATCTTTGGGGGTGGATGGCATCATATCTGATTTTCCTGATCGGATCTGAGGGGCTGTTCCCGTACACAGTGTTCTCTTCCTCTTCGGATATTGGTTCTGTCCGATCATTCCGGTAGAGTAGGCGAATGACCCATCTGCTTCCTTCCTCTTGTGAACGGGCGATTCTGGAACAATTCCTCAAAGCCGAGGCAATGGCCTTATGGGCGGTCCGATCCGCGCAAGCGCAGGACGTTCCGCCTGGCGTGCTGCAGTTTCTGCGTCGGCACGAGGAAGAGGAAGCACAGCATCTCAAGCAATTCGAGTTGCTGTTGGGAACGAATTCGCACGACAAGACAGTCCTCCCTCGGGTCCCCAGTCAATGGAGAGTCCTCGTGGTGCATCTCTACGGGTACGAAACGTTGGGGTTAGAATTCGCAAGGCTCTTAATCGGTCTACGACCTGATTTGGCTTCAATCCTGGAAGATGAAGAAGTGCATGTGGGGTTTTTTGAGCGTGAAGTCCAGACCATGCTTGTTCACGGAGGACCTGCTGCTGAAGGTGCGCGCCAGGCTGCCCAAGCGTGGAGACGGCGCCTGCCGCGGACGGTTGATCGTTATCTTCATGACGAGAGTCTCGCGCCCTTTCGTGATGAGCTTCGTCGACATATTCTCGACGTGATCGACGCGCGATTTCTTGCTGTTGGTTTATTGGCGCGGGCGGATGGCCAGAGCGTGGTTGTTAAAGACAGCAATAGGGGAGGCGGAGATGTGTGCCATCTTTAAGTCAAAGGGATAAGCCGGTCGACTGTTTATATATTCGATCGTATCGAGGTTGATGAGTGGGAGAACATTCCACGACAGGATATCAGGCTTAGCCCCCGTTGACGTCTCATGCAGCGGTCGAGGTCAGACGTTTTTGGCGTTGGCCCACGATATCTAGCGCGGCGATGCGATAGGATTCAGCAAGTGTAGGGAAGTTGAAAATGTTCTCAACAAAGGAGTCGACCGTGGCCGCGTGCTGCAGCGCCATCTGACCCACATGAATAAGTTCCGTTGCGCCTTCCCCGACGATCTGGACGCCAAGGAGGTACTCGCCGGTCGGATCAGCCACCATCTTCAGTAAGCCATTGGGAATGCCGGAGATTTGACCCCGGGCGATTTCGTTAAATTTCGCGCGGCCAACCATTACTTCCCGATATCGTTTCCGTCCCGCCATTTCATCCAGTCCGATGCTCGAGATCTCAGGAATTGTGTAAATCCCGACCGGAATGATATCAGCTGAATTTCCCTCCGGGAGATCCAGTGCGTGGCACACAGCACGCCGGCCCTGTTCCATGGCAGAAGAGGCCAGGCCAGGGGGCCCGATCAGATCACCGACACCATAAATGTGGGGGATAGCCGTCTGGCAATGTTCGTTGACCGCCAGTGTCCCCTTTTCGGTGACAGTCAAACCGGTGGCGCTGAGATTGAGATCCTCTAGGTTGGCCTGTCGCCCCACGGCCACAAGCATCTTATCGCTGGTGATCACCTGCCCGTTCTGAAGGGTCGTCACCACTTGAGAGATTCCATCCCACCGGACGTCTCTGACCGCCGACCCTCCACAGTAACGACCGCCGTCTTCCTCGAAGCTTTGCACGAACATGCGAACGAGCTCTCCATCCACAAACTGAAGGGGACGATCAGCCCGATCGATAACCGTGACCTGCACGCCAAGCGCGGCAAAGATCGATGCATATTCCGATGCGATAATGCCCCCGCCCAAGACGGTAAGGGAGCGTGGAAGGTAGATCATGGAAAGAATCGAATCACTGTCCAGAATATGTTCATGATCTATTGGGATTTCGATTGGAGCACGAGGCCGGGATCCTGTGGCGATGACGATGGTGTCGGCGGTGAAGGTTTGTTTCATGCCGTCGACCGTATGCATTTCGATCAGGCTGTCGGAGCGAAATTGAGCTCGGCCATGGAACAGCGTGATCCCGTTGCGCGTCAGCTGCTTGATCATATAGTCGCCATGTAAGTTGACGACCT
>JBBRRM010000252.1:0-4997 GCA_038275915.1 Nitrospirales bacterium | reverse complement strand
TTGGTCAGAAAATCGTAGGCGCCGGCTTTCATGGCCTCGACGGCGGCATCGATCGAGGCATGGGCGGTCATGACGATGACCGGGAGATCCTCGGCCGGTCTGACTTTCGGGAGTCGTTTGAGAACTTCCAGGCCGGTAAGGCGTGGCATATCCAGATCGAGCAACATGAGGTGGGGGGCTTCCTGCTCGACCAGCTCGAGCGCCTGCACTCCATCCTGCGCGATCACAGTTCCATAATCGGAGGCCTGCAGACGATCCTCCAACATCGTGGCAATGTCAGGATCGTCGTCGACGATGAGGACTTTAGCTTTCATCTTGTCCTTCCATTCGGGGTGAGGATGTTCCGACTGTGCGCCTCGAGCGACCGACATTCGTCTCAATAATATGTCCAGACTGGACTGTTTTCGGCCTTATGGAAGGGCCCCATATTGGTCTACCTGCAGCCATCGAACGAGACCCTTCTCAAAGCGCGCGTTTCGGGAGTACAGGATCAAAACGGGCGCTCTTCCACCCTTCTTACCGGGTGTCCCGCGAGGAAGGGAATCGTTCTCTCTTTTCCATCTCTACTCCATTACGTTCATGACCAGACCAGTCAGCGGTTTCGGAAAGAAATATGTCGACTTGTGCGGCATCCGTTCGCCGGCCGTCGCTACGGCTTGCACTTCACTGACTTTTGTCGCATTGAGCAGCAAGGCCCCGGTTCCCTGTCCATTCGCCACCCAATCCAAGGCTTCATGGTCATCCTTCGTATAGAGGATAGCCTCTTGTTCCGCTTGTGTAGGACAGAGCGAGGTGACGACGAGTTGTTGGAGGAGCGACACGTCAAGCTTGGTACGAGGAGAGGCTTGCGCGGGCGGACGATGGGCTGGTTTCAAGCTCAGTGTCACGTAGCGGTTGTCTCCCTGCAATGCCAGCCCGAAGACCGGTGCGGTTCGTCCATCCGTTCTCATTGTCTCGATGAATTTTGCGCGCGTGACGGCCTGAGTGGCGGCGGTGAATGGAAATTCCTGCAGGTCGAAAATGGTGCCCAACAATGTTTGCACACGATCATAAGAAGGTAGTGCCGTCGTCGTAACCCGATGCGTCGGGAGCACGGTTAACCCCGGGTCTTCGAGGGCGGTCAATAGCATGAGGACACCATCGTACGGGTGTTGGCCGGTCGGCGATCCGGCCTGCTGCCGGCGGAGTTTCTGATAGTTCAACGCAGTCTCATAGCGATGGTGGCCGTCCGCGATAAATAGCGGCTTGCTGCGCAAGGTGTCGACCGCCTGCTTCAAGACTGCCGGATCCGTCACAGCCCAGAGTTGTTGACGGAATCCCACATCGTCGCGAAAGTCGATGGTGGCCGGCTTTCCTTTAATCGACCCTTCGAGCAGGCCCATGACCGTTCCTTGCGGATCGGAGTAGAGGGACCAAATGGGGCTGAAGTTCGTTTTGCAGGCTTCGAGTAGATTCAGCCGGTCCGTTTTGGCAGCCGAGCGTGTATTCTCGTGCGGGTAGATATGTCCCGAGTCGAACGCTTCCAGTTTTACGGTCGCAAGAAACCCCTTCAGGGTTTTCGTCGGCGAGCCGGCTGGAGCATAGGGGGGGATATATTCGATCGTATGGTAATAGAGAGCCGGCTCCGCATCGGGTTTCAGCGCTCCGGTTTTGAGCCAGTCACGAAGGGTCGATGCGGCGCGGGAGTATCGATTATTCGCCGGACCGTCGCCCGGTTGATCGAGTCCCAATTCAAGTCGAATGATGTTGTGCGGATGGCGATCGTGCAGGGCCTTCTGCCCGACCGCATCGATGATGTCGTAGGGGGGCGCCACCACCTGTTTGATATCTCCGACAACCGTCGTATTGTAGCGCGTGCCATGGAACGGAAGAATGGTGGACATAGCGAAATCCTCTACTCCGTAAATGGTTGAGGCTGTTGCGACGCAACGAGCCGAGGGGTGGAACCGTTCCCGCTGCGTGGTGCCTTCCGACGCCCCGGGGCGCGGAACACGCAAGAGAAAGGTTATCGATCGCGGGTAACCATATAATCGGCGGCCACCGAGAGGGCTCGTTTGGCCGTACTGTCTTCGAACTGGTTGAGATCTCGTTGAGCCGATGCGACGAAGGTTCGAGCGCGATCCATGGCGTGAGTAATCGAGCCGAACTTTTCCATTAAGCGAATCAGCCGATCGAGGTCTTCCTCCGTCAGGGTCCTGGTTTCCATACGGTCGATGATCATTTGCCGGTCCTGTTCCGAACAATGATGCAGAAGATGCAAAAGTGGCAATGTAGCCTTGCCCTGGCGGAGATCCTGTCCAAGCGTTTTTCCCAAGCGTTCTCCATTGGCAGTGTAATCGAGCGTGTCGTCGGCCACCTGGAATGCCATCCCAAGATATTGGCCGAACCGGAACAACGCATCTTGCTGAGCCTCGGACGCGTCCGCGAGAATAGCGCCCATGCGACAAGAGGCGGCAATCAGGCCGGCGGTCTTGTGTTCGACGATCTTGAGATAATCCGCCTCGGGCATCGCCGGATTGCCGTTGTAATAGAGCTGAAGCACTTCGCCCTCGGCCATCTTCTTACAGGCCTGGGCGAGTACTTCATTGATCCCTTGGCTCCGGAAGTCGACGATCTGGCAGATGGCTTTGGAGTAAAGATAGTCGCCGACGAGAATACTGATTTGATTGCCCCAGACTTTTCGGGCGGTTCGCTGGCCTCGGCGGATATCCGCATCGTCGACCACATCGTCGTGAAGCAGGGTCGCGGTATGAATAAACTCCACGAGACTGCCGAGTTGGTGATGCTCGCGACCTGTATAGCCACAGAGACGAGCGGAGAGCAGGAGCAAAAGAGGTCGAATTCGTTTTCCGCCGCTGTTCAGAATGTGAGCGGCGACGGTATTGACGAGGGCCACACTGGAATCGAGGTTCGTGCGAACCTGGCGTTCCACTCCCTCCAATTCATCGCGATACGCCTCCCAGACGTCCGCCATGCTGTTGATAGTGGAGGTGATTGGGCCTTGAGGCATGCGGCGGATGGTAGGGCAGAGGGGGAAACAAAGTCAAGCCAATCACCACTTGAGGCACGCCTCGGCATCGACCATTTGTGCACGAGACAATCTTGACAGAAGAATCATCCTTCTATTAAGGTGAGCGGAGCGAACACGAACGGAATTCGCCTTACGAGTGACGGGGTTCTCCATCCCGATTGCCGCTCTGGTGTAGCCTCCGTCCAGTTGTATCAACGCCTCCCTTCTTCACGAGATACGAACGATGAATGTCCCAGGTCTTCCTCGGAAGCAAGGCCTCTACGACCCTGAACAGGAGAAAGACTCCTGCGGGATAGGCTTTGTTGTCAACATCAAGGGCCAGAAATCCCATAGCATCGTTCAACAGGGTCTGCAAATCCTCGAAAACCTCAGTCACCGAGGCGCGCAGGGCTGTGATCCTTGTACTGGCGATGGTGCGGGGATTTTACTTCAAGTACCGCACGAGTTCCTCAAGCGCGCTGCCGGCGACTTGGGGATTTCCCTGCCCCATGCCGGAGAGTATGGCGTCGGGATGCTGTTTCTCCCGCCCCAGACCGATGCGCGACAACAGTGCGAGGCACTGGTGACTAAGGTCATTGGCGAGGAAGGCGCTCGGCTTCTTGGTTGGCGCGATGTGCCGGTCAAGAGCGATGCAATCGGCGTCGTCGCGCGCAGCACCGAGCCGTTCATGCGGCAGGTGTTCATCGCCCGTGATGTCCTCAATGAAGCGCAGTTTGAACGCAAGCTCTATGTCATTCGCAAGCAGGTGGAAAACGCTGTCCGCGAGTCGGCCATTCAGGGGCGGGACTTCTTCTATATCTCAAGCTTGTCGGCGAACACCATCGTCTATAAAGGGTTATTGCTTCCGGAACAGATGTCGGCGTATTACCAGGATTTAAAGGATGCGAGCCTGACGAGCGCGCTCGCTCTCGTGCACTCCCGCTTCAGTACGAACACGTTCCCCACCTGGCCGTTGGCACATCCCTATCGCTACATTTGCCATAACGGCGAAATCAATACGTTGAAGGGCAACGTCAATTGGATGCGCGCCCGCCAAGGCCGGCTCAACTCCGAATTGTTCGGCCAGGATCTGGCCAAGCTCTATCCGATCGTCTCTGAGAACCAGAGCGATTCCGCCTGTCTGGACAATGCCGTGGAATTCCTGACCATGGGAGGCCGCTCTCTTCCGCACGTCATGATGATGCTGATTCCAGAACCCTGGGTCGCGAATCCGCAAATGGATCTCGATCGGCGGGGGTTCTATGAATATCACGCGGCGATGCAGGAGCCCTGGGACGGTCCGGCGGCGGTGTGTTTTACCGATGGCAAGTTCATCGGCGCGACGCTCGATCGCAATGGGCTGCGTCCCTGTCGTTATCAAGTGACGACAGATGGCCTGGTGATCCTGGCATCGGAAGCTGGTGTGTTGCCGATGGACGCCCAGAAGATCCGGCAGAAGGGGCGTCTCATGCCGGGCCGCATGTTCATGGTCGATACCGTGCAAGGGCGCATCATCGATGACGAGGAAGTGAAGGCCGAGATCGTAAGTCGAAAGCCCTATCGGTCCTGGGTCACTCAATACCGGATTTCGCTCGATGAGTTGCCTGATCCCACCAATGTGCCGCAGCCGGATCATCCAACGATCCGCCAGCGCCAGCAGGCCTTTGGCTATACCGTCGAAGAGTTGAAGATGGTCATCACCCCCATGCTGGTGGAGGGACAGGAAGCGACCTCGTCGATGGGGACGGATACGCCGTTAGCGGTGTTATCCAATCAACCGCAATTGCTCTTCAAGTACTTCAAGCAGCTGTTCGCTCAGGTGACGAATCCGCCGATCGATCCGATCCGCGAAGAGCTGGTCATGTCGCTGACGACCAGCATCGGACCGAAACCGAATCTGATGGATGAGCATCCGGAGTCCTGTCGCCGGATCAGAGTGAAACAGCCGATTCTGACGAATGCCGATCTTCAGAAGATTCGGGAGATC
>JBBRRM010000251.1:0-5008 GCA_038275915.1 Nitrospirales bacterium | reverse complement strand
CCCAACTGCGATAGGCGCGGTTCGACCTCCCGATACATCCTATCGACTGCCTCGGGGGTCTCAAGAATCACTCCGACGTGATCCAATACTTGCCCAGTCAGGGGCTGAAACGAAGCGAGTTCGGACGGTGCGATTTGATGTAAGGCGAAATTATCCGAACCGGAGCTGAAATACACGTTGTCTGAATCCGGCTCCCACACCACCTTCATCCCCAACAACTGTTCATAGAACGTGCGGGAACGTGCGAGATTCGTGACTCGTAGCGCGACATGACGTAATCCTCGATGGAGCGGAGCACTCATAGGCATCCTCGATGGTGTCCGTATAGTAGGGAGCCACCTCGACTCCGTCAATTAAAAATCCCTCGGGTGAGGAACGAGATCCGACCCGCCTCGACCGGGCAGGTAGCTGCGCTTCCTTTCCCGGCTATGATACGATGAGAGCGCTTCTGATTTTGAACAAGGAGTCCATCACCATGTCTGTCCGACCGTTTCTTGTTTCGAGTGCGCTCTATGCCTTGATCACTCTCTCCCCCCTCTTCGCGGCCGACCAAACGCCTCAGGCCTTGTCCACGCCACCGACGGGCAAAGACGGTGCTCCGATGGTCATAGTCCCAGCCGGATCGTTTCCAATGGGTGTCCCGCACGGAGACCGGGATGGCGGACGCGATGAATATCCACGTCATGACGTGTTTGTGGATACCTTCTTTATCGATAAATTCGAAGTGACGAATGGCCACTATCTGGAGTTCGTCAAAGCCACGGGCCATCGTGTCCCACAAAATTCCAAGAACCCGACGCGGAACCTCTGGCAAGGCGACACCATCCCAGACTCACTGACCGACCGTCCCGTGATCAATGTGGATTGGTTTGATGCCGAGACCTATTGCAAATGGGCGGGTAAGCGCCTGCCGGCCGAAGCCGAATGGGAAAAGGCTGCAAAGGGCACGGCCGATCGACGATTCCCCTGGGGCAATGTCGAACCCACAGTCAAACATCTCAATTTCAATCAACAGTGGATCGGCGAGAAGACCCTCATGCCAGTCGGGAGCTATGAATTGGGCAAGAGCCCGTTCGGCGCCTACGACATGGCAGGCAACGTCTGGGAATGGGTCAACGACTGGTACGACGCCAAGTATTATGAGAGGAGCCCGGGGAAAAATCCCAAAGGCCCGGACATGGGCACAAAGAAAGTCATTCGGGGTGCAGGATGGCAGAACGAGACCCCCACGGTCCGCATCTTTACCCGCGTGGACAGCGATCCGACGATCCGCAATGAGTCGACAGGCTTTCGCTGCGCTATCACGCCCGCTGCCCAATAGAGATCGTGATGAGCCCAAATGGATTCTCCGGCCTTGCAGTCGCGGCCTTCGAAAGCCGTAAGGCAACGGAGATGACCCGGCTGATCGAACGCTATGGCGGCCAACCATTCGTCGCTCCTGCGCTCCGGGGAATTCCCATCCAGGATAATCCTGTTGCATTGAACTTCGGCGCCAAACTTATCGAGGGACGGGTCGATATCCTCATCCTCATGACGGGCATCGGCACCACGATCCTCTTCGAACTTCTCCGTTCGCGCCATCCTATGTCGTCGATCATGGCGGCGCTCTCGCAGACGGCCATCATTGCTCGTGGCCCGAAGCCGGTGGCTGCACTCAAAACCCTGGACCTCACACCGACTCTCACCGTGCCGGAGCCGAACACATGGGTAGAAGTCGTCTCCACGCTCGACGAGTACCGTCCCGTCAAGGGCCTGCGCGTCGCTGTGCAGGAATATGGCACGTCTAATCCGGAACTGTTGGCAGCCCTAAGACAACGAGGCGCGGAAGTCTTTCCTGTGCCCATTTATCGTTGGGCCCTCCCGGAAGACATAAGCTCGTTGAAACAGGTGCTCGGTGAGATCATCGCAGGGCACATGCAGGTCATGCTGGTCACCAACGCCGCGCAGATCGATCATGTTATGCAGGTACTCGAACAGGAAGGCACAACCGCGCAGTTCAAAGAAGCCTGCAAAAAGATCGTCGTCGCGTCCATCGGCCCCACCGCCAGCGCACGCCTCCTCCACTACGATCTCGCTGTCGACTTCGAACCCTCCCACCCGAAAATGGGCGTCCTGGTCAAAGAAACCAGTGAGCAGGTTCACGCGCTTCTTCAACTGAAACGATCAGCGTAAACTGGATTGGGTCGGCTTGAGTTCCGGTGTCTCTCCCACCTCTTTCACGTCCCGCGCGCAACGAATCCCCAACCAGTTTATCTTCGTGTTGGGATCAGCCCCGTTTCGTTGAGCAGGCCGCACGGAAGGCGTACTGTCTATCCACCCGCCACCACGAAAGGCTTTTTGTGTCCCGCGTTCCGGCCCCTTGGGATTCCGGTCCGGCGCCGACTTGTAATAGTTCTGGTCGTACCAATCGGCTGTCCATTCAGCCACGTTGCCTGACATTTGATAGACCCCGTAAGGGCTGACCGCATTCTCGTACTTGTCCACGGAGACGATCGGCGGATAGAGCAGCAGTCGCTCCGGCCGGTCGCGGACCGGTCCTGACAATCCCGTGCGGCCGAAGTTGGCCCGGCTCAATCCCGCCGGCTGATTCCCCCAGGGATAGATGCGTCCATCATCGCCCCTGGCAGCCTTTTCCCACTCTGCCGAGGTCGGCAGGCGCTTCCCCGCCCACTTGCAGTAGGCCTCCGCATCATCCCACGACACGTGCATCACAGGATGGTTGACCATGGTCTCCTGAAAGTTGCCGCCGTCATACTGCCAGTCGATCAGCGGCGGCAGATCCTTGGCGAGAATGAACTTTAGATATTGCACGGTGGTCACTTCGAACTTGTCGATCTCATAGGCGTCCAGGTAGACCTTCCGCTGGGGAAACTCCGCCTGATAGGCATTGCGGTCTACCTTCCTGTCGCTCCCCATGATGAACGAGCCGGCCGGGATGAGGACCATCTCGTCGTGAGCCGGCAACTTTGCACGCTCAACGGCTATTTTCTTGCCTTCGGGAGTCCATTCCCTGACGACGTCGGCAACATCCAACGCATACACCAATCCGTTTACGGCGATCAGTCCTGTCATCACTGTGCCCGCGATGATTCCGAATACTCGCACGATCCAGCCTCCTTGCTACGTTACATCCCCGGCCCGATAGGCTCCGTGGCTTCTTGTTTTTTGAAATCTTCCAGCGGGTGAAAGTTGAGCGGCAGGTTGAAGAGGTAGTCCGAGACCGACCGTAGCTTCACATGCTGGTACTCCACGATCCAGCTCCCGTCTTTCTTCGCCAGCTTCATTGGAAAATGAATATCCGTGGCGACCCACTGATAATACAGCTCGATATGCTCTCCTTGCTTCGTCGTGACTTCATACAGGATCGTCGGATGCCCTTCGCGCACTTCCTTCCCGATCTCCTGCCGCGACACTTCTCCGTCCAGCTTTTCGCTCACGCTGAGATCCTGTTCCGGACTATAGGGCATCGTTTTGAAGTGTTTCATCCGCGAGAGGAGCAACCAGACCACCTGCTTGTCCTTGCGCACGATACTCACGTTGACCGGCCCCATCGAATGGTGTTCGATGCGCCACATTTGATCGCGGTAATAGATGTTCGCTTTGTGCGACCGGCCGTCGATCTTCGTCACCTGATCGGCAGTAAACTCCAGCGCCCAGGCCGGAAGGCCGATGAGCAGCAGGCTAGACACACACCAGAAGACGAGGCAGGTCTGACGCATTGCGGAAGATCCTATCATATGACTACTCGTACTTTCCTCTGGTCGGTCACGGGAGGACGAGCACCCCGGCTCCCGAATAGCGTCCGGCTTTCAGTTCTTGCAGCGCGCGGTTGGCATCGGCGAGAGGGAATGACAGGGTGTGGGGTTTGATGGGAATCGCAGCCGCCTCGCGGAGGAGATCGAGGCCATCCTGCTTCGTATTGGCCGTGACGCTTCGAATGACCCGCTCTCCAAAGACCTCGCGATCATAGTCGAGCGTGGGAATCGGCGTCATGTGAATACCGGCGAGAGCGAGCGTGCCGCCGCGTTTCAGTGAACACAAGGCCGGCGGGACCAATTCCCCGGCCGGCGCAAAGATAATCGAAGCGTGGAGCTTGTCGGGCGGGCTGTCGATTGCCCCGCCGACCCATGCGGCGCCCAGCTCACGTGCGAGACGTTGATGTTCTGGTTTGAACGAACTGACATAGACCTGACAGCCCCAATGATGGGCAATCTGAATGACAATGTGAGCGGACGCTCCGAACCCATAGAGACCGAGCCGTTGGCCCGGCTGGATTCCACTCAGGCGTAATGCGCGATAGCCGATGATCCCGGCACAGAGGAGAGGGGCCGCTTCCTCGTCACTGAAGACTGATGGAATCGGATAGGCGAAGGCCGCCGGGACTCGTGCATATTCCGCATACCCGCCATCGACTTGATAGCCGGTAAACCTGGCGCGCTCGCACAGGTTTTCGCGCCTGCTCATGCAGAATTCGCAGGCGCCGCACGTATGTTGCAGCCAGGCGATACCGACTCGCTCTCCGACCGTCCGCTCACTCACGCCGGCGCCGACCTGACTAACGACCCCGACGGCTTGGTGTCCGGGAATCAGCGGGAGCGTTGGGTTGGCCAGTTCGCCTTCAATGACATGAAGATCCGTCCGGCAAATCCCGCAGACGGTGATGCGAACCAAAATCTCCCCAGGACCTGGTTCTGGCATGGGTAGCTCTCGAAGCTGCAGTGGGGCGGTTGCCACATCCGCTGTGCGCGTCAGAACCATCGCCTTCATGAATGATTGCCCTCAGGAAGTTGATACGTAGACGAACCACAAAGCGCGAGCAGGTCAAAACTCTGCAGGAGACTCAAAAAGTCCGGCCAGCAAGGCCGCAGCCGAGAGAAGCACCGGAGGCGTAGCCCCTGGCTACGTTGAGGATGCTTTCGAGGCGAGAACGAAGCTGGTGGACTTTTTCAGCCTCCTGCTAGGGCTTCGCCTTGATACATTCGACATCGAGCCTGATCTGGACCTCGTC